>NZ_UQYC01000008.1 GCF_900545205.1 uncultured Veillonella sp.
TGACTACTCTTTTTGACGATTATGCAGACAATGGAATTATAGAAGAAGATGTAGAAAATCAGCCAAATTTAATTAAACTAACAATGTACGCAGATCCATCTTTGGATTTAGATACAATTAAGTCAGATATAGAAAATCGTCTTACAGACGCCAATATTAGTGTTACATCAATTGATACTACTATATTAGATGAATCTACATGGCTCAATTCTTGGCAGCAATATATTGAACCCACAGAAATTCTACCGAATTTAATTATTAAACCAGCTTGGCAGGAATACGATAATGTGGATCACAAAACTATTATTGAAATCGATTCAAATATTTCCTTTGGTACTGGAGCCCATGAGACTACACGAACTTGTACAGAGTTATTGAAATCATATAGTGAATCTATGGATCTTGATACAGTTACTTGTTTAGATATTGGTACTGGTACTGGTATTCTTTTATTGATCGCAGCCCAGTTAGGCATCAAACATTTAGTTGGTATTGATATAGAAGAGTATGCTGCTAATCAAGCGCGCATTAACTGTGAGAATAATCATGTATCAGCTGAAATAATTTGTGGTAATTTGGATAGTGATTTCAATGGTACTGCTCAAATAATTTTAGCGAATCTAACCGTAGATCCACTCAAAATACTATTACCTCAAATTGGTAAGAAACTGGATAATCAAGGCATTTTAATCATTAGTGGTATTATAGATGATCGGTATGATGAAATCATGCCATACATTGAGGCTGATTGGCATATTATTGAGGAGCGCATTGCAGGGCCTTGGCATACATTTGCGCTAGAAAAACGATGAAAAAGATTTTTATTCCTACACCATTAGGTGAAACCATAGAATTACCAACAGATGTGACACATCATGTGTTACATGTATTTCGACATAATATGGAGAAGCCCATAACGGTTACCGGCAGTGACAATCGGTGTGGTACATATCAAATTACAGAAGAAATAGATGGTAAAGCTCAAGCAAAACTTATTGAGTATGTAGAATCAAATGTATCTTCTTATCGTACTATCCTTGTGCAATCTTTATTAAAAGGTGAAAAGCTAGAATGGGTATTGCAAAAGGCGACAGAATTAAATGTTGATACAGTCTATCTTGTATCTACTGCTAATTGTGTTGCTAAATATGATGACAAGAAATTACAAACAAAGGCTACCCGTTGGGAGAAAATAATGCTAGAAGCGGCTCAACAATGTGGGCGTAATCAACTACCAACTCTTGTAGTCGGTGAAAAGCTTTCACAAGTATTAGATATAGAATCTGATGCATTAAAATTGGTAGCCTATGAAAATGAAGATGGACATACTATTAAAGATGTTCTTTCGCAGGTCAACGCTGATAAGTCAATTACAGACATACTAATCTGTATTGGTCCAGAAGGGGGCTATCAAGAGAAGGAAATCAATGCTATTATAGAAAGTGGCGGTAAATCAGTTTCCCTTGGTAATACTATTTTACGAGCTGAAACGGCTGCTATTGGATCATTAGCGATGATTCAATATGAATTAGAACTATAAATTAAACAAGAATAGAGAGGTGCAATGAAAACCGTTGCGTTTACAACCTTAGGGTGTCGTGTCAATCAATATGATACAGATGCTATGAAAGGTTTATTTTTACAAAATAACTACGAAGCAGTAGACTTCGATGAAAAAGCAGATATATATGTAATTAATACATGTTCTGTAACGAATATGGGGGAAAAGAAATCCCGTCAATTGATTCGCAAAGCGAAGCGTCAAAACGAAGATGCCTATGTGATTGTAACTGGTTGTTATGCTCAGCTTGACCCAGATGCGATTGCTGCTATAGATGGTGTTAATCTTGTTATCGGCACCAATAACCGGTCAAAAATCGTTGAGCTTGTAGAGCAATTGGAATCTACAGAGCGTCAAATCAATGCTGTACGGGATATTATGAACGAATCGAACTTTGAAGAAATGCCATTATATGGTAATGAATCTGATAAAGCTCGTGCTTTCATGAAAATTCAAGAAGGTTGTAATAACTACTGTGCCTTTTGTATCATTCCGTATACTCGAGGAAAATTAAAATCTCGTAAAGTTGATGATATTGTACAAGAAGCAAAACGATTAGTAGAACATGGATTCCACGAAATCGTATTAACGGGTATTCATTTGGGAAATTACGGCGTTGAATTGCCAGGTCGCCCTACGTTAGCTGATGTAGTCAAAGCTTTATTAGAGATTCCTGATTTATACCGCATTCGTTTCGGGTCTATTGAATCAGTAGAGGTTTCTGATGAGCTAGTAGAATTAATGGCTACTAATAAACGTGTTTGTCCACATTTGCATTTACCACTACAAGCTGGTTCTGATCATGTATTAAAGTTGATGAAGCGCCATTATACATTACAAGAATATAAAGATTTGATTGCAAGTTTACGTTCTCGTATTAAGGATTTATCAATTACTACTGATATCATTGCTGGATTCCCGCAAGAAACGGATGAAGACTTTGAAGAAACATTAAATACAGTACGTGAAATTGGGTTTACCCATATTCACGCTTTCCCATACTCTATTCGTGAAGGCACACCTGCAGCTACTATGCCAGATCAAGTACCAGAAGCTGTAAAGAAAACTCGTGTAGCACTTTTGAATGGGCTTAGCCAATCTGGCTATGAAGCATACGCAAAATCTCGCATTGGTAAGCCTGGTGAGATTCTCATCGAAAAGGAAGAGAATGGATACTACATGGGCTTAACAAATGAGTATGTAAATGGTAAAGTTAAATCTGATGGGACACATAAAATTGGTGATCTCATTGGTGGTACTGTTGTAGGTTTAGAAGATAATTATTTGATTATTGAATAAGGAGTTATAGTATGAGTGACTGCATTTTCTGTAAAATTATCAATGGCGAAATTCCATCTAAAAAAGTGTTAGAAAACGATAAATTCTATGCATTTCATGATATTGAACCAGTGAAAAAAGTACATGTTTTAATTGTACCTAAAAACCATGTTTCCAATATTGCTCATCTTAACGAAAATAATGAAGACTATGTAGAAGGTTTATTGCCATTCGTTCGTGATGTAGCTAAAGAACTTGGTATTTCTAAAGATGGTTATCGTTTGATTTTTAATACTGGTAAAAAAGCTGGTCAAACTGTATTTCATATGCATGCTCATCTCTTAGGTGGCGAAGAAATGGGATGGCCAGAAGCTTAATATTAGGTATAATGTATTCTTTTTATAATACTTATTAAAATTCCTATAAAATATACCGGAAAATATTGACAACATCTATACCTATACATATAATATTATATGTGCGTATGTAAATTATCAGCACTTCCCGAGATTATTTTTGGAGGGAGGGATATAGATGTCTGAAATCAAAGTCGGTAAAAACGAAACGCTTGAAAGTGCTCTTCGTCGATTCAAACGCTCCTGCCAAAAAGCAGGTGTTTTGTCTGAAGTAAGAAAACGCGAACACTACGAAAAACCAAGCGTAAAAAGAAAGAAAAAATCTGAAGCAGCAAGAAAACGCAAATTCAGAGCATAAGATGATTACCCTAATTCTGCCTTTTCATGGCTTCATGAAATCCAGGATTAGGGTTTCTTTATATACATAGGAGGAACTATGAGCTTAAAAGATCAATTAAAAGAAGATATGAAAGCTGCTATGAAAGCACGCGAAGAAGGTAAAACTGCGCTTTCTGTAATTCGAATGGTTAATAGTGCGATTAAGAATACAGAAATTAATGATAAAGTTGAGCTTGATGATAATGGTATTCTTGGTATTTTGGCAAAAGAAATGAAAACTCGCCAAGACTCCTTAACTGAATTTGAAAAAGCGGGCCGTGAAGATTTAATCGCTCATGTAAAAGAAGAAATGGCTGTACTACAAAAATATTTGCCAGCTCAAATGAGTGAAGATGAAATTCGTACAGTTGTTAAAGAGGCTATTGCTGCCTGTGGCGATGCTGTAAATATGGGTAATGTTATGAAACATGTAATGCCTAAAACAAAAGGCCGTGCGGATGGCAAGGTAGTTAATAATATCGTTAAAGAGTTACTTGGTTAATATATTGTAAAATAGTCAAGTAAATGCTTTATATAGTTAGTATGTTCAATTTATTAAAATAGAATTCTTAAACCTATAATTAAGAGAATTATGAAATTCTATAGAAAGTTATTGACATATATTTTCACTATATGATATTATGAATTCAACAAAATAATTGGTCAACGAAGACTCCACTTTAGATATATAGAATATATATCTATTTGTTGGAGTCTTTTTATTTTTAGGAGGAACCATTATGGCAAATACTAAAGATTTATTGTATTACATTCCAGCAGGTCAATATGGTAAAGAAGGCGTTCTTGCATTATTAGAACAACACCCAGAAATTAAATTCGTATCTCTTGTAGGTATCGATTTAGCTGGTAATGATACAGATGAAAAAATCCCTATGTCAGCATTCTTTGATGATTATGAAGCATTCTTCGAAGGTCGTGCTGTTCAAACAGATGGTTCTTCTGTAGTACTTACAAATATTGCAACATTGAATAATGCACGTGTTGATATGTGGGGCGATCCAAGTGTAAACTGGTTCGTTGATTATAACTATGAAAATATCGATGAAGCAACAGGTTTGCCAACTGGTACACTTCGTATTCCTGCATTCTTGATGCATAACTATCGTTATGTTGATTCTCGTTCTATCTTAAAAAATAGCTGTGACTATGTTCGTGCAGAATTATTATCTTTAATTAAAGAACATGGTTTACCTGGTATGCCTCATGTGAAATCTGATGATGTTGTAGATATTATCTTCACATCTGCTACTGAATTGGAATTCTGGGTAAAAACTCCATCTAGAACAGTTACTAAAAAAGAATTATCTGTATCTCAAAAATTACAAGAACAATACTGGCAACGTACTCATGGTACAGTTCGTACTGCATTAGAACAAGCGGTAGAACGTCTTGATCAATATGGTATGGAAGCAGAAATGGGCCATAAAGAAGTAGGTGGCGTTAAAGCTAAACTTGATGAAGATGGTCATGAAGCAGTAGTATTAGAACAATTGGAAATCGACTGGAAATTCTCTGGTAACCCATTACAAACAGCAGATAACGAATTACAAGCTCGTATTATCGTTCGTGAAGTATTCCGTGAAAACGGTCTTGATGTAACATTCAATGCGAAACCTATTATTGGTGTAGCTGGTTCTGGCGAACATACACACTTTGGTGTTATGGCTAAATTGAAATCTGGTAAACTTGTTAACTTGTTCAGCCCAGAAGATATGCGTAAAGAATCTGCTAGCTCCTTAGGTATTGGTGCAATCATGGGTCTATTGAAACACTACGAAGCAATCAATCCATTCATTAGCTCCACAACAGACTCCTTAAATCGTTTGAAACCTGGTTTCGAAGCACCAGTATGTATCGTTACATCCTTAGGTACTGATCCTTCTGAACCTAGCCGTAACCGTACCATCCTTTGTGGTTTGATTCGCGATATCGACAATCCTATGGCTACACGCTATGAATTGCGTTCTCCAAACCCTTACACAAACACATATACTGCATTAGCATTGATCTTCATCTCTGCATTTGATGGTATGAAATATGCTATTACATCTGGTAAAACACAAGCTCAATTGGAAGCAGAACTTTCTAAAGAAGTTGGTGAACCAGCTGAATACCTTGCTACAAATCGTGCATACCGTACAGAAAAAGATGTATTCGATGATTTCACTCAAGAAGAACGTAATCAAATGTTTGGTATTGCACCAGCTACTGTATGGGAAAATATTAAAGGTTACCAAAACAACCCTGAATTAGTTGAAACATTGGCTCAAGGTAATGCATTTGCTAAAGACTTGATGGATTCCTTCATTGCATCTATTTTGAAACGTTGGAAACTTGTATTGGCTCACCGTTTGATTCCTAATAATCTTGATACTGTTCGTAAAATGGTAGCTATTCATACTGATAGCCGTAATAGTGTAGATGATAAACGTTTTGCAGAAGTTAACGATTTACGTTTCTATCTTGCTAAAGATAGTGATGATCGCAAATCCTTGTTCACTCGATTAATCGATGCACTTAATGACGGTGAATATGACTTAGCATCTCAATTACAAATTGAAATGAACGATAAAATGGAAGAATTAGAAGCTAAATATGCTAACTATGCAAAAAACATCTTCTAATATCGGTTGATTCTATTACTCAAAAAGGGCTCCTACATTTGTAGGAGCCCTTTTATTCATATTAACTTTTTATAATTTAGCCGTTAAAGCTATTACTCGTTATGTCCTATAAACTTTTCTACTAGTACTAAGCTACATACAAGTACAAAAATTGCAACAGACCAGATTAAATTATCATATGACGATTCATGATCGATGATTAGCAGTCTAACAATTGCAGTTATGCCAATATATAAAAAGAAATTAAGCGGGAAGTGGAAGTTATTTTTAAAGTATTTTACGATGAGAGCAATAAACTCAAAGTATAAGAAGAAGGTAATTAATTCTTCAATTAATAAATAGTAAGTGCTATAACCTTGGATATTTGCCCACGTAATAAATCCTAGGCTAATTAAGGTATTAATGAGGGCAATACAAAGAGCAATGCCTACACCTACAAGGGCTATATTTTTTATAGTTAATAATAATTTAGAAATACGTATCCACATATATAATTCACCTACAATAAATATCTAAATACTATACCACATAAAAAAGACCGTACACCGTACGGTCTTTTTACGATTACACCACAGTATAATCAAGAGAATATCAAAGGATTAGATATCAGCTTTAATTGCTTCTAATGCAGCATCGAAGTTAACTGCTTGAGTTACTTCAGGAACGTATTCAACATAAGTTACTTTATTTTCTTTGTTGATTACTACTACGCCACGAGTTAAAAGACGAAGTTCTTCAATCAAGAAGCCATAGTTTTCACCGAAGGAAGCGTCTTTGTGGTCAGACAAAGTAATAACTTTATCTACGCCAGCAGCGCCACACCAACGTTTTTGAGCGAAAGGTAAGTCCATAGAGATAGTCAATACTACAACATCATCAGAAAGTGCTGTAGCATCTTGGTTGAACCAACGAGTTTGAGCGTCACAAACGCCTGTATCAAGGGAAGGAACAACGGAGATAACTTTTACTTTACCTTCGAAATCTTTTAATGTTTTAGGTTGTAAGTCGTTGCTTAAAACTGTGAAGTCAGGAGCTTGTTGACCTACTTTAACTTCTGGACCAACCAATGTGATAGGGCCACCTGCAAATGTTACTACGCCAGTACGTTTTTCCATGTTGTATTCCTCCTAAGAGTTTTAATTCTAATGTTCGTAAGGATACGTTTTGTATCTATGCATAGTATAACACTTACATTACCATAAGTAAACTAAAAAATTCGATATAGTGTTTTTAAGGGAATAAATAGTATGTTATTGGCTTCATAATCAAGAAAATATCTTAAAACTACATTATATACGTATAGGTGTATTATGATATATGAAAAAAATGTGTATACTATAAGGAGTATATTTAAATAATGATAATCCTGTAATACAGAAATTTAACTGAGAGGTCCTATGAAACCTATAGAGCTATTTATGCAGTTTTTCCGCCGAGAAGGCTGGGTATATGCCATCGGCTTAACTATGCTAATCGCTATTGATATAGCATTTTTATTTGTTCCACAATTCATTGGTAATGCCATCGATACACTAAGTCACAATAAAGAGGGCTTAGTCAATTATATTATTTACTTTATTTTATTATTTATTATTATAACGATTCTAAAAGTTATTTCGCGACGCACCTTACTTGGTTCCATCCGTCGTATGGAGTACCTTTTTCGTGAAATCTTGTGTAGAAAAGCATTACAAATAAAAACAACATATTATGAGGCAAATGGACCTGGTAAAGTTATGGCGTTGATGACAAATGATGTTACATCTCTTCGTGTAGCGTTAGGTTTAGGTGTAATGATCGTGGTGGATATTATATTTTATTCCATTGTAGGATCTATTATTTTAATACAAAAAATAGATGGTCTATTAGCTTTTAAAATCATGACACCTGTATTCTTCATCATTGTTGCAATATTTGTGTTGGGCAGAAAATTACGTGCTAAACAGCGTAGTGCTCAAGCTACTTATAGTGATATGACAGAGTTTGGGCAAGAATTATTCCAAGGTATAGATGTAATTAGAGCCTTTAATCGAGAACGTATTATTTCTGACTCGTTTGAAAAAATAAATAAATTGAACTATAAGAAAAATATGGAGGTTGCCTTATTAGATTCTGTACTAACACCGTTAACAAGAATTGCACCGTTTATTTGTATTAGTATCAGTATTTTCATATGTGGTCACCTAGCTGTAAATGGTCAAATGTCCATAGGTGAATTTGTAACTATCAATTCATTCATTATGCTAATCGTAGGACCTTTAATTGGCTTTGGTGGACTCATTTCGATTGTACAAAAAGGCTTGGCATCGTTAGATCGTATTACCGATTTCTTACGACTACCAATAGAGTCAATTGATGACTCAACTGAAGTATTACCACTTGAGGATATTAATATACGATATTTAGATTTTAATTATGAAAATTCTAAAGGTCATGCATTGTCTCAAGTATCTACAACTATTCGTAAAGGCTCTTTTATAGGCATTGTTGGTAAACCTGGATCTGGTAAAAGTACTCTCTTTAAATTACTCATTGGTTTGCAACAAAGCCCCGCTAAATCTATTTATTTTGGGAACCAAGATATTTCAGATATACCTTTATCTAAGCTTCGAAATTCAATAGCTTATGTACCAACTCAATCTTATTTATTGAGTACTACTATTGAAGATAATATTAAATTTGGTAAAGAATTACCTATGCATGAATCCGTAGAGGTGGCTGCAAAAAAAGCCGACCTATATAGAGATTTAGGTAATCTATTAGATAATGACTTACATACTCTTGCAGAAGAAGGACATGATTTATCTGGTGGTCAAAAGCAACGTATTAATATGGCTAGAGGTTTTTATAAAAATGCACCATATTTATTATTAGATGATTGTTTCTCAGCTTTAGATGCCGTAACAGTAAATACTATTTTAGAGACATTACATACAGTAAATTCACAAACTATATTATGTATTTCGCAACGATTAGAGGTTATTGAAAAAGCTGATAAAGTTATTGTCTTTGATGAAGGTCATATAGTTGAAGAGGGGACACATGAGGAATTATTAAATCTCAATGGTTTATATAAAACACTCTATGAAGCACAGAAAGGAGAGGCTCAAAATGAAAACGCATAAAGAAAGAAACGATTGGGCTTTATTCTCCTATATAACTGCATATATTAAACCCTATTTAGGAATCTTATTAGTAGCAACAATTGCACTTGCGGGAAATCTTGTACTACTATTATTTAGACCATATCTTACAAAACAAGTCATCGATCTTGGTTTTGCTACAAATGATATTCATGTCATTGAATATTATGCTATTTTATATGGTCTCACTATCATTGGCAGTGTGTGCTTTATTTTCATAGAAAATTACTTTTTAAAAAGTTTTGGCCAAAAGATTATCTACAATATTCGCCATATTGTGTTCCAAAAAATTCTACATAAATCACATGATGAATTCTATAAATTGCCTATTGGTAATTGGGTAACACGCATTACAAATGATGTAGAATCACTGCGCACCTTATATACAGACGTATTATTGAATTTAGCTAGTAGTGGATTAATGATTATCGGTATATTAGCCTTTATGTATGCTATTAATATACCATTAGCCATTATTATGACAATTTTAGTGCCTATTATGGGTGGCATTATTTGGGTATATCAAAAGTTCTCTAGAAAGGCTTTTCGTCAAGTAAGACGATCCGTAGCAGCGTCAAATGCGAGTATTAAGGAACTACTTAATTATATTGTTATTGTAAAGTCCTATGGTGGAGAAAAGGCTATAGAAGATAAATATGAAACTGTTAATAAAGGTTTTTTAGAAGCCGGTCTTTTTGAAGTAACAACATTTTCTATTTTTAGACCTCTCGTTGATGGATTATTTTTTGTAGCATTAATTGTTATATTTACCACTACCAATTTAATTGATTCTATAGCTGATGCAGGTACTGTTTTTGCTTTCATTCAATATATGGATCGATTCTTTCAACCATTAAAGGACATTGCAGACAAATATAATTCCCTGCAAAGTTCATTAGCTGGTGCAGAACGGTTAGTTCCATTATTAGAAGAAAAAGAGCGAAATATGGTAGATGAAGTTCCAAAGGAACTGATTCCAGTAGAATCAATTGAATTTGATCATGTTTGGTTTTCCTATGAGAATAACGATGTCTATGCATTACAAGATTTCACCTTACATATTAAAGCTGGTGATTTTACTGGTATTGTAGGACCATCCGGTAGTGGTAAGTCCACATTATTGTCCTTACTAATGGGTATCTATAAACCTACAAAGGGTTCCATCTACATTAATGGTATTAATATTTCAAAATATGATAGTTCTGTACTTCGTCATTTAATGGGCTATGTATTCCAACAAGCTTACTTATTTAAAGGTTCTATTAAAGATAATCTTACACTTTTTGATAACTCTATATCTCATGATGAAATGGTAAAAGCTGCAAAACAAGTAAATTTAGATTCTATGATTGAACAATTACCTGAAGGCTATAATACACCTGTTGGGTACTTAGGTTCTTTATTATCAGATGGACAAAAGCAATTACTAGCCTTTGGTCGTACATTAATAAGAAATATACCTATTTTATTATTAGATGAAGCAACTGCTAATATTGATAGTCATACGGAAAAACAAATACAAGCAAGTATCGAACGTATTCGGGGTAGTAAGACGATTGTAAGTATCGCTCATCGGTTATCGACGGTACAAGAAGCAAATAAAATTGTTTATATTGAATATGGTAAAATAATAGAACAAGGTTCTTTTAAAGAATTAATAGACCTAAAGGGGGCCTTTTATAATTTATGGATTCGTCAAAAAAGCGGGAGTTAGCATGGAATTTATCCAATCTAAAGATAATAAGACTATCAAACGTATAGTTTCTCTAGGACAGCGTAAAAATCGTAATAAACATGGTGAATATATTGTTGAAGGTATTCGTTCTATCCGTGATATTTCATCTAATGGTGTAATAAAAACAATTGTTATACGAGAATCTAAATGTAAAGATAATAATATCGAAGCTTTATTAGCTTTAGATTCTATGCAATCAATTCCTACTTATATTGCGCAAGATCCAATATTTGATAAAATCGATAATACCGTAAATGGACAAGGTATTATTGCAATTGTAGCTAAACCTAAACATAGTATGGAATCTATCTCTATTGAAGATGGTGTCTATATTACACTAGATGGCGTCCAAGATCCTGGTAATCTAGGCACGATTATAAGGACTGCTGTCGCAGCAGGTGTGAAAGGTATATTTTTGATGAAAGGTACCGTGGATCCATATAATGATAAAACGGTACGTAGCACAATGAGTGCGTTACATAAAATACGAGTCTATGAAGACGTCACATTATCTATGCTCAATGATCTGATTGCAGAATCCAATATGTCTACCTATGTAACTGCCCTAGAGGAATCAAAACCTTATAACATGGTTACATACGATAAACGATGTATGTTGATTTTAGGTAATGAAGGGAATGGGGTAACACCTGAGGTTATGAATCTATGTGAGCACCGAATCATGATTCCCATGTATGGTGACATTGAATCGTTAAATGTGAGTGTAGCAGCGGCTTTATGTATGTATAAAGCTCAAGAGCAATTGATATCATAATTAAAATACTTGAGAATCAGATCTAGTATTTATGATAAAAATTTATAAGTATATCGAAAGTCCTCTACTAGTATACAAGTAGAGGGCTTTTGTATTGATTTTATAGTTCTGTATTTGGTACAATAACATATATCCTTTGTGGGAGAACAAAGTTCTCCCTTTTTTTAATGAAAAGGAAGTAAACTATGTCCAAATTAATAGTAAATGCCGACGATTTTGGTCTTCATAGTGCAGTTAACGCTGCAGTCATTGATGGCCACCGTACAGGTATCATTACGAGCACCTCTCTGTTAGCGGGAGGCGAAGCTTTTACAGAAGCCGTAAGTATGGCAAAAAATAACCCTAAGTTGGGCATTGGTGTTCATATCGCCTTAGTAGGTGGGCTAAAACCGGTATGTAATCCATCTGAAGTACCATCTCTGCTTACATCTGAAGGCGTCTTTCCAGAAACATATATCGATTTTATGAAACGAATTTATACTGGAAAGATTAACTATAGTGAGTTGCGCAAGGAAATTCACGCTCAAATGGAACGGATCATGGAGTCCGGTTTGCACGTAACGCATATTGATGGTCATCAACATATGCATGTATTACCAACGGTACTACCAATCGTAATTGAGCAAGCGAAACACTATGGTATTAATGCAATACGCATTCCAGATGAATCCTCTTTATTTGTCAATTATATGTACTCGCCAGTGCGATTACTAGGCAAGGTCGGTTTATCTACTGTAGCGGCAAAGGCAAGGCCTACAGTACGGGATAATGGTATGTATTCCACACAATATTTTTGGGGTATGGTAAACGGGGGACACATTAACCAGAAAACGTTAATAGGTATATTAAAATCCGTATCTAAAAAATCAGGTACTCATGAATTGATGATTCATCCAGGTTTAAATAATACGATTTTGGGAAATCAATATAAATGGGGCTATCATTGGGAGGATGAATTACAAGCTGTTTGTTCTAACCATACGCGTTTATATATTAGACAACATAATATTGAGCTAATTAATTATGGAGATTTGATATGAGTAAAATGATGAAGAGAGGCATCTTTATGTTTCTCTTACTATTGGCTGTGTCAATTGGTATCATTTACTACACTATTGATTTAGATGCATTAAAAACAATTTCATCATTTAATAGTATTTCTTTATTATTAGCTTTGATAGCTTTAGCAGCAGGCATGTATTTTGATGGCCTACGGTTACAAAGACTTGTAAAAATCGGTGGGTACAAGCTATCCATAAAGGCGGTACTTCGCGTAATTTTTAGTAATTATTTTATGGCCATGTTGACACCAGGTGCCAGTGGAGGTGCTGTAGCGCAAGTTCTAGTATTAAAAAGTTATGGTGTACCCATATCTAAAGGTACGCCAATCGTATTAATACGCACCGTATTTTCAATTATGTTCTTGGTTATCATGTTACCTTTAGTATTTTTACATGATGCTATTGAAATTCCTTATATCTCACGAGATATGCTGTTAATTTTCGCTGTATTAGCTGTTATTGCAACGCTTTTAGGTACATATATCTTGCAGACTAAATATATGCGTCAATTTGTATATAATTTAGCGCAACGGTTTAAAGCACATAAAACAAGAGATTGGCTCTCTAAATTAGAAACCTTGAATCAAGGTTTAGGATTACTATATAAACAACCCATACAATCCTTTATTGTATTTATTGAGTCTGGCTTGAGTTTATTATGCTTATACTGTATTGCACCTGCATTGATGTATGCTTTCACACCAGATATTCCTATCATTGATATATTAGATCGAATGATTCTATTAAATTTAATTTTATATTTCGCACCAACACCAGGGGGAACAGGGATTGCAGAAGGACTATTTGTAGCATTGTTTAGTACCTTTGTACCTAATGGAACTGTTGGTATTGTGGCTGTAGCATGGCGAGTTATGGCAGAATATTTGCCATTTTTTATTGGTATGTATGCAGTATTAACATTATATGGGCGTCAATTTGTGGCCCAAGAAACTTCAAAAGAACAATAAGGGAGTGTGTGTTCTATGACTAAACCAAAAAAAGATAAGTTTTATCTGGTGCAAGAAGATATTTTACCAGAAGCGATAAAAAAGACGATCAAGGTAAAAGAGATTTTGAAGCTAGGTGAAGTTAAAACGATTAACGAAGCAGTTGAAAAAATGGATTTAAGTCGTTCTGCGTATTACAAGTACAAAGATTATGTATTCCCATTTTTTGAAATTGCGCAAGGTAAAATCGTTAGTATTTATGTTTCCATGTCTAATGAATCTGGCATGCTATCTAGTGTATTAAAAGCTATTGCAGAACGGAATGGTAGTATTTTGACAATCAATCAAGATATTCCTTTACAGGGTATTGCAAACAGTAGCATTTCCTTTGAAACAAAAGATTTACAAGGATCATTAGAAGATTTATTATTAGATATTCGCTCTATGAAGGGCATTATTAAGGTAGAAATTTTAGGCCAAGCATAGGCTATTGAAGAGAGTAGGACAATTATGACCACTATAAAAATTGCGTTATTAGGTTTTGGTACTGTTGCACAAGGTACATTTAATTTGTTGCAAGATAATGCTGAGTTAATTAGAAATCGTACAGGTGTTAATGTAGAAATTTCTAAAATCTTTGTGCGTAATCCTGATAAATATAGCCATATTACATTGCCTGAAACAGCTCAATATGTAACTGATATTGATGAAGTATTAAAAGATGATTCCATTCAAATGGTTGTGGAATTAATGGGTGGTACAACCTTTGCTAAAGACTGTGTAGAAGGTGCTTTAAAAGCCAAGAAAAATGTAGTAACAGCGAATAAAGATTTATTAGCTGAATCTGGCCCATACCTATTGGATTTAGCTAGCAAAAATGGAGTGGATTTGCGCTTTGAAGCATCTGTATTAGGTGGTATTCCTATCATCCGTACATTATATGAATCCTTAGCGGGCAATCGTATTACTGAGATCATCGGTATTATGAATGGTACAACAAACTTCATTTTAACGAAAATGTCTGAAGAAGGTTTAAGCTATCAAGATGTACTAAAGGAAGCACAAGATTTAGGTTATGCAGAGGCTGATCCTACAGCAGACGTTGAAGGTCTAGATGCGGCACGTAAACTGGCTATCCTTGCATCCATTAGTTTCAATCGCCGCATCTTCTTTGAAGATGTATCTGTAGAAGGTATTACAAGCATAGATACAGAAGACATCAAATTCGGTAAAGAGTTTGGTTACAATATTAAATTATTAGGTATCGCTAAGGAAACTAGCCAAGGTTTATCTCTAAACGTATACCCTGCATTTATTCCTACAACACATCCTTTAGCATCTGTTCGTGGCTCTTATAATGCTATTTATGTAAAAGGTAATGGTATCGATGATGTAATGTTATATGGTCGCGGTGCTGGTAGCTTGCCTACAGGTAGCTCTGTAGTATCCGATATTATGGAAGTAGCAAAAAATGTTTCGTACAATGAAACAGGTCGCTTGAAACCATTCTATTTTGATCAAAAAAACATTTACTCTCCTGGCAAGATTCAATCTAGCTACTACTTGCGTTTAGAAGTAGATAATAAAACAGGTGTATTAGCAAAAATTTCTGCCAAATTAGCAGAACAAAAGATTTCTGTATTATCTATTGTTCAACGCAATATGGATCCAGAAACTGCGGTTCTTGCAATTGTAACGTCCAAATGTCCTAGATCTTATATTTTAAATCTTATTGATTCCTTTAATAGCTTGCGTTCCGTTAAGTCTGTTAATAGTGTCATTCGTATTATGGAAGCTTAAACTATGAATACCATTCGCGTACAAGTGCCCGCTACAAGTGCCAACTGCGGGCCCGGTTTTGATTGCCTAGGATTAGCATTAAACCTTTACAATATCTTTAGCTTTACACCAGATCCAAATGCTACTGAATATACATATACCTTTGAAGGTTTTGGTGCTGATATTCTTCGCGCTGAAGACCCTAAAAAGAATCTTATTGGATTTGCCATGGATCAAGTGTTTGCTACTGCTCAAGAACCCATACAATACGGACATATTACGTCTGAAACTTTAATTCCACCATCTCGTGGTCTAGGTAGCAGTAGTACGGCTATTGTAGGTGGCCTTTTGTTAGCCAATGCATTAGTTAAACATCCTCTTACTAAAGAAGAGTTGTTAGTCATTGCAAACCGTATGGAAGGTCATCCAGACAATGTAGCACCTGCTATTTTTGGTAATTTATGCTGTGCTACTGGTTTAAAGACAAAGGTATTAAATACAGTTATCTCTGTTCCATCAGAATTGCATTTTGCTGTTGTGGTACCAGAGGTTATGGTCTCCACAGAATACGCTCGTTCTGTTTTACCGAATCATGTACCGTTTAAAGAGGCTGTCCAAAACGTGAGCCATGCATCTTTATTTGTAACAAGTTTAATTACACATCAATTGAGCAATTTATCTGTTGCATTAGATGATAATTTACATGTTCCATACAGAAAAACATTGATACCACATTGTGATGCTGCTTTTGAAGCGGCTAAAGCAGCTGGAGCATATGGTGCCACGATTAGTGGTTCTGGTTCTACGTTAATTGCCTATGTAGACAAAGCCCATGTACAAGCTGTAGCTGATGCTATGGGTGCCATATTTACAGCTAATGGAATTGAAAATAAAACATACTGCTTAGAAGCCGATAGTACAGGCGCATCAATTATTTAGTTTGTGGTATAATTATAGTGTTAGGCATAGTCCATAACTATAATTGGAGGAAACTATGAACAATATGAAAACAACGCTATTATTAGCGACTCTAACGGCCATTATGGTGGTCTTAGGTGATATGATTGGTGGCAGAAGTGGTATGATGATTATGTTTGTTATATCCATGGGCATGAATTTTATGTCTTATTGGTTTAGCGACAAAATCGTTTTAGCACAATACAATGCACAACAAGTTACTGCACAATCTAATCCAAAACTATATGGAATGGTAGAACGTTTGGCTAAAAATGGTAAGTTACCAATGCCAAAGGTATATATTATTCCAAGTGATGTACCTAATGCGTTTGCTACAGGTAGAAGTCCTAGTCATGCAGCGGTTGCTGTTACAGAAGGGATTCAACGTCTATTAACTGATGATGAACTAGAAGGTGTTTTAGGACACGAATTAACACATGTTAAAAATCGTGATACCTTAATTAGCACGATTGCTGCCATGATGGCAGGCGCCATTTCTATGATTGCCCAAGTGCTTCAATTCTCTGCGATCTTTGGTCGCTCAGATGACCGTGAAGGCTCTAATCCTTTAGAACTAATAGGGGCAATTATTATTGCACCAATCGCGGCAGGTCTTATTCAGATGAGTATTTCTCGAGCACGCGAATTCTTAGCTGATGAGGGGGGCGGAGAGATGTGCCGCAATCCTTTGGCTTTAGCATCTGCCCTTGCAAAAATTGACTACTATTCAAAACATGGTGCATTGCCAAATGCAAGTAATGCAACAGCCCATATGTTTATCATCAACCCTATGGTTGGTATTGGTGAAAGCTTGAGCAATCTTTTTAGTACACATCCTCGTACAGAGGAACGTATTGCAAAATTGAAACAACAAGCAATGAATCCTAAATATAAAGAGAAAGCATTATTTTAATTAATATCTACAGGAGGATATCATGCAAGAAACATTAGTTTTAATCAAACCAGATGCAGTTAAGCGTCAATTAAGTGGTGAAATTCTTAGCCGTTATGAACGTAAAGGTCTTGTAATTAAAGCATTAAAACTTCTACAAGTACCTCGTGAATTAGCTGAAGAGCATTATGCTGAGCATAAAGAAAAACCATTCTTTGGTGAATTAGTAGATTTCATCACATCTGGTCCAGTTCTTGCTTTCGTATTGGCCGGAGATAATGCTATCGTATCCGTACGTGCATTAAACGGTGCAACAAATCCTGTAGATGCTGCCCCTGGTAGTATTCGTGGTGACTATGCCTTAACAATGGATGCCAACGTAGTACATGCTTCTGACTCTCCAGAGGCTGCTGCTCGTGAAATTCATCTTTGGTTCCCAGAATATAAATAATCTCAAGGTTGAGATCCTGTAGCTTTTCTTTCTACATTTATGTATATCTATAGGAGGTAATACATATGGCAAGTAGTGTTTACACAAAAACAGGTGATGCTGGTACAACTGGTTTATATACTGGTGAACGAGTACCTAAATCCTCTTTACGCGTAGAAGCTTATGGTACAATCGATGAATTACAAGCATTTTTAGGCTTGGCTCGTTCCTATGCTGAAAATCCACGTGTTGCTACTGAATTATATGATATTGAGCGCAACTTATGGACTTTAATGGCCGATATTGCTAGCTTAAATGTTGCACCAGTAATTACAGAACAACATGTTAAACATTTAGAAAAGGTGATTGATCGCTTTGATGAAAAGCTTGAACCTTTATCTAATTTCGTAATTCCAGGTGAGAAACAATCTTCAGCATACTTACATGTGGCTAGAACGATAACTCGTCGTGCTGAACGTGATTTATGGCGTGTATTAGATGCTGGTGAAAGTGTTCACGAATCTAATTTAAAATATTTAAACCGTCTATCCGACCTTTGCTTTATCATGTGTCGTGTAGAAGAGGAAATTGGAGCTGAATAAACCAAAAAAAGCTATGTATTTTACATAGCTTTTTGCTCGTTATAGACCTTATTGTGAAATTGTTTGATTTAACACATCATGAGGACTTGGATAGTAGAAGAAAATATGAGGAATTTCATAGCGGAATTTTTCTCTTAACAAATCAGAAAGAGTTGTTTCAAAGTTTATAATTTTATCAGCTCCGAAATCAAAATCTTCTACTAAAACCAATAATTGTGGCTCTACTTGTGGCGCATTTTCTGGTAACGCTTCTGGTGGTAGTGGAACATTTACTACTACACGGGCTGTACCGATATACTTGCCTTGTCCATCGTCGATGGCAACACGATAGGTATTATCCCATAAAGTAGCCATCATTTTAAGTTTCATATTCATAATTTCCATAGTATCGCTCCTTTGTTATACTTATAATGATACTGAAATTATAAATTCTTGTATAGGTGCATTATGAAATCCCAAATTATATTGTGTTCCGGTGGAGCACGCAGTGGAAAAAGTGAATTTGCAGAACGTTTAGCACTTTCTACGGAGGGTCGTAAAGCTTATGTAGCAACAGGACAAGCGTTTGATGAAGAAATGGTTGATCGCATAAAAAAACACCAAGAACGACGTGGTGCGATATGGACAAATTTTGAAGTGCCATTATATCTAGCTAAAGAGTGGCAAAATATTAGCCAATCTGCTGATGTAATTCTTATAGATTGTTTAACTATGTTTACTACGAATCACATGATGGCACATGGTTCTATACAAGGGCAACAAGATGCTAATGACTTGGAAGAGGCTGTACTTTCAGAATTAGAATCATTACTAAATTTAATTGCATCAAGTGATGGGAAAACAGTTATTTTTGTAACTAATGAAATTGGTCTTGGTATTGTACCAGATAATAAGCTAGCTAGATATTTTAGAGATATTGCAGGTCGCGTTAATCGGACGGTCGCAACTGTAGCTGATAAATTATACTTAACGATTAGTGGTGTTACCATTGAATTAAAATCCCAGGAGGTTCATATAAATGGCTAAGAAAATTATGTTCCAAGGAACAAGTTCCAATGTAGGTAAAAGTATTTTATGTACTGCTTTATGCCGCATCTTCTACAGAAAAGGTTTTAAAACCGTTCCTTTTAAAGCTCAAAATATGGCCCTCAATTCGTATGTCACTAAATGGGGAGATGAAATTGGTCGTGCTCAAGTAGCACAAGCTGAGGCTGCAGGCATAGATCCAATTGTTCAAATGAACCCTGTTTTATTAAAACCTACAGGTAATCAATCCTCTCAAGTTGTATTAATGGGTAAGCCAGTTGGCGTCTATAGCGCTAAGGAATACCATACAAAATATTCTTTAACAGCCCTTGATAAAGTAAAAGAATCTATCGACTTCTTGGATTTCAACTTTGATATGATGGTTATAGAAGGTGCCGGTAGTCCTGCAGAAGTTAATCTCAAAGCTAATGATATCGTAAATATGCGCATTGCTAAGATGACGCAAGCTCCTGTATATCTCATTGCTGATATCGACCGTGGTGGTGCTATTGCATCTATCGTTGGTACTTTGGAATTATTAGAACCAGAAGAACGAGATCTTATTAAAGGTATTGTTATAAATAAATTCCGTGGTGATATTAAATTATTAGAACCTGCACTCACATTCATCGAAGAAAAAACAGGTAAAAAGGTAGTAGGTGTTATCCCTGCCATTGAAAACCTTGATATCGATGAAGAGGACTCTGTGGCATTAGAAAATAAACGCAACAGTGGTGCAAAAGAGATTCAAGTAGTAGTTATGCAAACACCTAAAATTTCTAACTTTACCGACTTTGATGCATTAAATTATGAACCAGATGTATCTGTTCGTTTTGTAGGCCCTGGAGATGTTATTGGTAAGCCGGACTTAATCATTTTACCTGGTTCTAAAAATACACTAGCAGACCTAACATATCTTCGTAATTCTGGCTTTGCTGATGAAATAAAGCAGCTTGCTGAACAAGGCACACCTGTTATCGGTGTATGTGGTGGCAATCAAATGTTAGGTAAAACAATATATGATCCGCATCATATGGAAGGTGATATTGAAGAAGTTGAAGGTCTTGGTTTAGTGGATTCCTCCACCACAATGAAGGATCAAAAAACTACACACCAAGTAGAATTTAATGTATCTAACCTTCAGTTTTTAAATGGTACATTTACAGGTGAAAAGTTAGTAGGCTATGAGATTCATATGGGGGATACTACGCCATTAGTAGATACCGTGAGCCGTTGTTTCACTATTACGAGCCGCAGTGAAGAGGCGGTCAATGTAATTGATGGCTTTATCGATGGCAATCATCAAGTAATGGGGACATATATTCACGGTGTATTTGATAATGATGAATTTAGACGCTTTATTATCAATCAGTTACGCGAACGTAAGGGGTTAGAACCATTAGATGTAGTATTCCATTATTTTGATCACAAAAATGCAGCTTACAATCGATTAGCTGATATTGTAGAAGAACACTTAGATATGGATTATATTATGTCTACCTTGGGTTAGTAGGGGAGATATATGGAACATTTAACAATTTTACATTGGTTTACAAAGTATAGCTTTGTATGTATTCCAATCTTAGCATTTATATTGGATTTGCTTATTGGAGATCCCAATAGTAAATACCATCCTGTGGCTATAATTGGCCGTATTATATCCTTTTTCGAGGCAGTTCTATATAAAGATACTGATAATGATACAAAAAAACTATGGTACGGCGGTATTGCAGTAGGTTTAATCCTTGTTTCTGTATATATTATAGTGTCTTTGATTCTTTGGCTTGGTGGCGTAGTTGATGAATGGGTAGAATACGCTCTTGAAGTAATTATTCTTTACATTGCTATATCTCCACGCTCACTAGCTGGTGCTGGTTTTACTATTAGCCAATTAATTAAGCAAGATAATATTGAAGAAGCTCGCAAGCGATTATCTTGGATTGTAGGGCGCGATACAGAAGAATTAGATGAAAGCGAAATTACACGAGCTACTGTAGAGACCATTGCAGAAAATACAGTAGATGGCATTATTGCGCCTTTATTTTTCTTCATCATCGGCGGTCCAATGGGGGCAATTCTATATAGAACTGCCAATACTATGGACTCTATGCTGGGCTATAAAAATCAAAAGTATATGTACTTTGGTCGTGTAGCTGCCCGCTTTGATGATGTACTTAACTGGATTCCTGCACGAATTACCTTTATATTATTAATTATTTCTGCATTCTTTTTACGCTTTGACGCAAAGAAAGCTCTCCAAATTGGCTTACGTGACGCTAATAAGCATCCAAGTCCTAATGGCGGCTATGCAGAAGCACCAGTTGCAGGGGCTTTACATATTCGTTTAGGTGGTTACAATCAATATTTCAAGAAAATGACCTTCCGTGAATACATGGGGGATCCTATTGAAAAATTAAATCGCAACCATATTACACGCACAATTTATATGATGTATTTTACGACTATACTAATGGTTATTATTAGTACAGTCATTACTTATGGGATGAATGTATAATGACACCTTTTTTCATAGCATTACAGTTTTTAACACGTTTAAAGATCGTTAATCAAACAGAATGGTCTGTAGAGGATTTTGGTAAATCTGTTGTAGCCTTTCCTTATGTAGGGTTGATCATCGGTCTTATTTTAGCATTACTATATGGAATATTATCACCGTTTATTCCGTTGGTTCCGTTGATGTTAATCATCGTTATAGCGGAATTCTTGATTACTGGTGGTCTCCATGCAGATGGTTTAATGGATACAAGTGATGGTCTATTTTCAGGACGTGAACGGGAACGTAAGCTGGAAATTATGAAAGATAGCCGTATAGGCTCTTTTGGTGTTGTTGCTTTTGTATTTGTTACACTTTTAAAATGGCAATTATTAACGGCCATTCCTACAGCGGAATTTATTCCTATGGCATTGATTATGATGCCATTAATGAGCCGTTGGTCCCTTGTATTGAGTATCAGATCTTATCCGTATGCGAGAAAAGAGGGAATGGGTGCTGCCTTTGCTAACTTAGCTCCAAAGCATGTTATTACGTACAATACAATTTCAACGTTCTTTATGCCTATTGTTATATTAATAATCGGTACGATTTTGTATACCCTTTTATATGGCGCATATTCTATCTTCTCTGTAGCTGATGTTGGATATGTTGTAGGACTAGGTGTATTAGTCTATGCTACATTAGGTATTTTCCAAATCAATATTGTAAGCATGATAATTACCTATATTATCAATCGTTTGCTTAATCGTTATATTGTTAATCAACTTGGTGGTACTACTGGTGACACATATGGATTTGTTGTAGAGGTTACAGAGGTATTATTACTCTTTGTATATATCATTATCTTGTCCATATTATCTGCTTCTGTCGCATCCAATACGACTATGTTTTAATATCGTTCTGCCTAATGGCTTGTTATAGTTATTGTTTTTATTTAATGTGAAAGGAGTTCAATGTGACCTATTATGTACGAGCCCCAGGTACATGTGGGGAATTTCTACAAGGTTCTATTAATGGTCAGTCATTCTTAGTGACTTGTCCTATTAATCGATACTCCTACGCATTAAGTAATGTAACACATCCGTTTTCACAGCACTATTGTGCATTACAGCCTAAGTCTGCGAAGGCAAGAGAATTAGTACAGCGATTATTACAAAAAAATAATAAAAACCAAGCTTGTCCACCTGTATATGTACGTTCTGACATCATACAGGGTAAGGGGATGGCCTCAAGTTCTGCGGATATTTCTGTGACGGCTATGGCAACAGCATTAGCCATGAATTATGATCTATCACTAAAGGAATTAGAGCAAATTTGCTTATCTGTAGAGCCTACAGATGCTTCATTTTATCAAGGTGTTACTCAGTTTGATTATATAAAAGGCACTATTTCTCAACCACTGGGGATGTGTCCTCCATTGAAAATCCTTGTATTTGATGAGGGTGGTAGTATAGATACAGTCTCTTTTAATCAACAAGTAGATTTACAAACTAAGATTTTAGAAAAAGAATCAATCATAGAAGAGTCACTTGATCTATTCAAACGGGGATTAAATACACATGATATAAATTTAATAGGTCAAGCAGCTACATTAAGTGCCTTTGGTAATCAACGTATATTGTATAAACCGAATTTATATGATTTTCATGATATTGGTAATTACTACAATAGTGTTGGTACAATCATAGCTCATAGTGGGACCATTATGGGCCTTTTATTTCCAGTAGATTATGGGCGAATCGATGATTGTAAACAAGAGATTATGCGTAAATTACCACAGTTATCCTATGTGGATACTGTAGAAACAACAAACGAAGGATTGACCTATATCAAACGATAATATATTTAATAGAAAGAGAATCAAATGTCTAAGATACATGGGGGCAATATATTTCAGTTTGCCCATGAACAACGAATTGAACCATATGAGGTAATTGATTTTAGCGCTAATATTAATCCTCTTGGTCCTAGTCAACGTGGATTGGATGCATTAAATAATCAATTACGTTATATTTCTCATTATCCAGATGCTACAAATGATGATGTGTTAAATGCTATTGCTGATACATATGGGATGGATAAGAATCAAATTATAGTTGGTAATGGCGCAGCTGAGTTATTGTATGCCATTTGTCGTTTACCTGGATATACTGGTGCTTTTGTACCAGCGCCTGGTTTTTCTGAGTATAAAGAAGCTCTTGAAGCTAGTAATATTCCTGTACGCGATATTTTCTATCGCCCTCGTGAAGATGATAATGGAAAACCTTATTTTGAAGTACCTTATTTAGCATTAGAAACATTTGCTGCTGAGCTTAAAGGTCAAGATGGTCGCATTATTGTATTTTTAGGTAATCCTAACAACCCGGATGGAACAATGCTTGATAAAGCACACATTCGAACTGTAGCGAGCATGTTAAAAGATGCCAATAGTTTACTAGTTATAGATGAGTCCTTCATTGACTTTGTTGGCAATGATCCATTACGTGATAATGACCAATCTATGCGTTCTTTGATTAATGAATTCGATAATATCATCGTAGTTCATTCTTTCACGAAGTTTTACGCTGTACCAGGCCTCAGAATTGGTGCTGCTTTTGGTAACGAAAAATTAATTAGTCACTTACATCAATATATTCCTAGTTGGTCTGTAAATACATTAGCCCAAGCTTATACAGAGGCTGCTTTGAATGATGTTGATTATATAAAAAGAACAAAGCAAGAATTAAATGAGGAAAGAGCCTTTATGTATAATGCATTAGATGCAATAGAAGGGATTACCGTATATCCACCGTCCGCCAATTTTATCTTGTTCAAAGTAAATCGTGAAGGTATTATAGCTAATACGATTAATGAAAATCTAAAGAAAGATAACATGATTGTACGTAATTGTGACTCTTATGTAGGTCTCAATAATCAATGGGTACGCATTGCTATTAAAGATTATGATACTAATATCAAATTAGTAGAGAAGCTAACAGATATTTTGAAAGTATAGGAAAATTATGAAGACATTATATATTGTGCGCCATGGCGAAACTGATTGGAATAAAATGGGGAAATATCAAGGCATTACAGATGTTCCTCTAAATGAAAACGGTTTAAATCAAGCTAAAGCCTGTGGTGAAGCTCTTAAAGATATTACCTTTGACCGTATATTATCCAGTGATTTAAGCCGTGCTTTGGTTACAGCTGAAACTATTAGAGGTAATCGCACTACACCTATTACAGTGGATCAACGATTACGAGAGCTTAATTTTGGTGACTGGGAAGCTATGCTATTCTCAGATATCGAAGCACGCTGGCCGGGCCTAATTGATGAGATGTATTTGAGACCACATCTTGTCAAAGTTCCAAACGGAGAAAGCTTTAAAGATTTACAAGATCGAGCATGGGCAGGTCTTGAAGAATTTCTTAATGAAAATGATGAAGAGGAAACGCTTTTAGTTGCATGTCACGGTGGAACTATTCGAACATTATTATGTAAATTATTAGATATTTCTATTAGTCATTGTTGGAATTTTAGCCAAGGTAATACTGCTATTAACCGTATTTTCTATAATGGTATGGGCGAATATGATCATAATATTTTGAATTTGCTCAATGATACGGCTCATGTTGAGTTACTACAAGGACATGTATAATGCGACTCGATAAATTATTAGCTAATAAAGCCTATGGTAGTCGAAAAGAGGTACATCAACTCATAAAGGATCAGAGAGTTACCATTAATGGTGAAGTAGCAAGAAAGAAAGATGTTCATGTCGATATTGAGTCTGATGAAATTACAGTTGATGGTCAAATCGTTAATACCAAACAACATTACTATGTTAAATTTCATAAGCCTAAAGGCTATGTTACTGCTGTAGAGGATGCCAGTCATCCTGTCGTAATGGATTTATTGCCCCCTGAATATATAAAAATGGGCGTGGTCCCTGTGGGAAGATTAGACAAAGATACTGAAGGCCTACTTTTACTGACCAATGATGGTGTTTGGGGACATTCTATTATCAATGGCAATAAGCATGTACCGAAGGTTTATTACGTAGAATTCGAAGGTGAGTTAACCGAAGAAGGCATTCAACGTATTAAGGAGGGTATCGTCCTAGGCGATGGAACCCATTGTAAGCCCGCTTTAATTGATGTTTTATCTCCCAAATCTGTACATATTACAATTGAAGAAGGCAAATATCATCAAGTAAAACGTATGATTGGCGCTGCAGGCGGCACTGTTACCTATTTAAAGCGTCTAACCATAGGTCATATAGATTTAACCGGTATTGAAGAGGTTGGTTCTGTACAGGACTTAAGCCCAGATGATATAGAGGCTTTCAAAAAATAGCATAAAATTCTATTCAATATAGGTATTTTATGGTAAGATTAATTGTACTTTATAGACTAGGAGCATGATTATGAATGGTTTAAATCTGCTACAACAGTATATTAAAGAGCAAGAATTAACAGGCGTCATTTTGATGAGCCCTATAAATTTACATTATTTTGCTGGTTTTACTGGTACAACAGGCTTTGCTATCATTACACAAGATAAAGCCTTTATGATTACCGATTTCAGATATACTGAGCAAGCTACAAAACAATGTGAAGGGTATACAGTCATTCAATATGAATCCTCTGTTATGGATACTCTTGTAGACATATTCAATGAACATCATATTCACGAAGGTTTATTTGGTATTGAAGGCAAACAAATGCCTGTTGATACATATGAAACCTTATGTGATACATTAGATGAACGCTTTAATTTTACATCTATCAACTTTGCTAAACTACGAGCAGTTAAGCGTGAAGATGAATTGGAATTATTGCGTAAAGCAGCTAACATAGGTGATGAAGCTTTCGCCGCATTGCTACCACAATTAAAGGTAGGCATGACTGAAAATGAAGCACGCATCATATTAGAATCAGAAATGTTAAAACGTGGTTCTGAGGAACCCTCCTTTGCAACCATTGTAGCTTCTGGTAATCGGTCTAGTATGCCTCATGGTGTAGCTAGCGATAAGGTCATCGAAGCAGGTGATTTTGTTACCTTTGACTTTGGTGCCGTATATAAGGGTTATCATTCCGATATGACTAGAACTATTGTAATGGGGCCTGCCTCTGAATTACAAAAGAAGTTATATAGTATAGTTTTAGAAGCACAAAAACGTGGCGTAGCTGCAGTTCGAGCTGGTATAACTGGCAAAGAACTTGATGCAGTATGTCGTGATTATATTAAAGAACATGGATATACCAAGGAATTTAATCATGGCACTGGTCATGGCGTAGGTCTTGAGATTCACGAAGAACCAGTAGCGAATACTAAATCCGATACGGTATTTACAGAAAATATGATCATTACGGTAGAGCCTGGTATTTATATTACAGGTACTATCGGATTGAGAATAGAGGATAGTGTCATCGTCAAATCTGACGGCTATGAGGTGTTGACACATAGTCCAAAAGAGTTAATTGAAATAGGTGTTTAGAAGGAGAAGAGTTAGATGATTTCCAGTAATGATTTTCGTCCAGGTGTAACCGTTGAAATCGACGGTAATGTATGGCAAGTAGTTGATTTCCAACACGTTAAACCAGGTAAAGGTGCTGCATTCGTACGTACTAAAATGAAAAATTTGCAAACTGGTTCTGTAGTAGAGCGTACTTTCAATGCAGGTGAAAAAGTGCCTAAAGCACATGTTGATCGTCGTCGTATGCAATATTTGTACGAGTCTGATGGCTCCTACACATTCATGGATAACGAAACATATGATCAAGTTGAACTTAACCTTGAACAATTAGGTGATGCTAAAAACTTCCTTCTTGAAAATATGGAAGTATCCATCATGTTCTTCCAAGGTATCGTAATCGGTATCGATTTACCTGTAGCTGTTGAACTTCGCGTAGTTGAAACAGATCCTGGTATCCGTGGCGATACTGCAACAGGTGGTAATAAACCAGCTGTATTGGAAACAGGCTACACTGTAAAAGTACCTCTCTTCATTGAAGTAGATGATGTACTTCGTATTGATACTCGTACAGGTCAATACATCGAACGTGCCTAATACGTATTGATATGTATTGGGGCAAGATCTTTTCATGGAATCTTATTCCCCATATATCCTAACATTTGCACTGTAAGCACTTGTCGTCTATGTAATTATATATAGGGACAAGTGCTTTTTTTGAAAGAGGCCAGTATGACCAAGAAAAATACTGAACTAGAGTCGGGTAAAATTAAGATTAGTGAAGATGTATATGCTACGATTGTCACCATGGCAGCACTTGAGACAAAGGGTATACATCATATGAGCTCCACCTTTAATGATGGTGTTAATACCTTCTTTAGACGTAAATCTGATCATGAAGGTGTAAAAATATCATTTAATGATGAAGGAGCTATTTCCGTTACATTATATGTGTGTATTCAATATGGATATCGTATTCCGGATGTGGCCTTACGTTTACAAGAACGTATAAAAACAGCTTTAGTTTCTTATACAGAAATTGAAGTACAAACCATTGATGTAGTGGTACAAGACATTGTATTTGATGATTTAGTAACACCATCACAGCCTTAGGAGGGTATCTATATGAGTTCAGACAATCAATTAAACTACGGATTAGATATGGATACCATAGATATTGCAGACTCTGTCATCATTGATGTAGCAACAAAAACATTGGCTACGATTCCAGGTATTCATTCTTTAAGCCCTCGCTTTTACGATGAATTAGTAGAGGGAATTACACATGCCTTTGGTCAACGCAGTTTACCAGGTATCAATGTTAAACATCGTAAAGGCTTTATTGAAATCAATATTTATATTAAAGCATTGTATGGGTACAATCTAATTGAATTATCCAAACAATTGCAGTTAGAAATCAAACAAACCTTAAAAAATATGCTTGATCTTGACCATGTTAAGGTCGATGTCCATATTGAAGGTATTGTTAAAGAAAAGGAGCCAACTCTACATGGTAATTAAGCGAAATCGACGTGAAGCACGTCAATACGCATTTCAAATGTTATATGCTAATGAATTTCATGCTGATCAAAATGATGTGCAGTTTCCAGAAGGGCACATGCATAAATCGATGGATAAGGCCTATGCTAATAGCATTATAAATGGTGTATTATCCGCTTCTGAAACAATCGATGCCACATTACAACCATTTTGTAAATCACGTAAAGTTGAAAACTTGGATAAAGTTGACCGTGCTATTTTACGTATTGCTCTATGGGAAATGACAAATGAAGCTGACCCTTTGGAACCATCTATAGCTATCAACGAAGCTATTCAGTTAGCTAAAGACTTTGGTTCTGATTCTTCCTATAAATTAATTAACGCAATTCTAGATGCATATAATAAGAGTAAATAATGAAACGATATTACTTGGGCATTGATACTAGTTGCTACACTACAAGTTGTGCCATTATAGATAGTGACTTTCACATAGTTGGTGAAGCTCGTAAAATCTTAGAGGTCAAACAAGGTGAGCGAGGACTACAACAATCAAATATGGTCTTTCAACATACAAAGGCATTGCCTAAGTTGATATCTGAATTGCCACAACTACCAATCAGTGGTATTGGTGTTAGCGGATTTCCTAGACGTGAGGAAAATTCCTATATGCCTGCTTTTATGGTTGGGCTAGGATACGGACAGACTCTTAATCATTTGATGAATGTACCGCTACACGTTTTCGCACACCAAGAAAATCATATTTTAGCAGCCCTACGAGAATTAAAAACAATTCCAAGTGAACCATTCTTAGCACTTCATTTATCAGGGGGTACTACAGAGCTCGTGTATTGTCATTATAAAGATGAAGGTATATTTGATTCTCATATTATCGGGGGCTCTAAGGATTTACAAGGTGGACAATATGTAGATCGTATTGGTGTTGCTATGGGCTTGCCATTTCCTGCAGGGAAACATCTAGAAGCATTAGCATTACAAACTACAGAATATGATCCGTTGCCATCTTCTGTAAAAGATGGTTGGATTAGCTTTGCTGGCCCATGTAGTGCGGCTATGCGACGTATAAGTGATTCTATGAATGATGTAGAAAAGTCTAATTTGGCGAGAGCTGTGTTCACATCCATAGGAAATGCATTAGAAAAAATGATTACCTATCATTTACCAAATAAACCGGTTCGAACATTGATTGCCGTTGGTGGTGTAATGAGCAATAGCTTACTTCGTCAACGTATGGAGCATTATTGTAGACGTAATCATCTTACATTACATGTAGCACAGCCACAATTTTCTGTTGATAATGCCACTGGCAATGCTTTTGGCGCTGCTTTTTTACAAGAAACTAGAGGATAATCGTGAATGTATTAACCATTACACAATTAAACAATCTTATAAAGCGCACCTTAGACCGTGAATATCTCCTTAAGAATGTCTATGTAAGCGGTACTATTATTAACGCAAAGCGTCATAGTAGTGGTCACATGTATTTCTCGTTAAAAGACGAAGAATCTGCTATTGCTGTTACCATGTGGTCTAGTACCGTTATGCAAAAGGGCCTAGCTAATGCCATTCAGAATGGTTTATTAGTGACTGTAAAAGCATCTGTTAATTTTTACAATAAAATGGGCCGTTTAAATCTTATTGCATCAGATATGCAAATAGGTTCTAAAAGCCCATTACAGCTCGAATTTGATGCGTTAAAACGAGAGTTAACGGCGCTAGGATACTTTGATGACAGTCACAAACAAAGTCTTCCGTACATGGCAAGTTGCATAGGCATTGTTACATCTCAATCTGGTGCTGTATTACATGATATTTTACATGTCAGTGAGAGACGTAACTCACTAGTGCAATTTAAATTATTCTCCGTTCCTGTCCAAGGCAATACTGTGGGACCTGTTATTGCAAGAGGTATTGCTGCTGCCGATGCTGATCCCGATGTAGATGTTATCATCGTTGGTCGTGGTGGTGGATCTATGGAAGATCTATGGTGTTTCAATGATAGATCTGTTGTAGAGGCCATTTATAATGCTAATACGCCAATTATTTCAGCAGTAGGTCATGAAACAGATTATACCTTATGTGATTATGTTGCAGATGCTCGTGGGGCAACACCTAGTCATGCTGCAGAAATGGCAGTGCTTCCTATAACGACATTACAAGATCAATTGTCAGAAAAAGAAGAGTATCTACATGAGTTTATACGGTCTACATTACAACAGAAACGTACCGATTTAACATTGCTCTTTAATCGTAGATTAGGCATTCCAGCTCTACAATTTCTACATAAACAAAAAACACATTTACAAGAGCTTTCACAATCTTTAACCAATGCCACAAAAGAACGATGCAATACAGAGAAACATAGTCTAGCATTGTTATCTCAACAATTAGAGTCTCTAAATCCATTACAAATGATGGTAAAAGGATTTGCAAAGGTTGAACATAAGGATAAACCTATAACGTCTGTTACGCAATTACATCCAAAGGATGATATACGAGTTACACTTGCTGATGGGTATGTTACTGCTACGGTAAAGGAGGCGCACAAAGATGGCCGCATCACTAAAAAGTTATGAGAAAAAATATAAAGCCTTAGAGGATATTGTTAAACAATTAGACGATGGTGATATGACTATCTCTGAACTTTTAACGCAATATAAGAAGGGCTTAACATTAGTAAAAGAATGTGCAGAAATGCTCGATTCTGTGGAAGATGAAGTCCAACAAATTATCGAAGAAGTCCGCATCAGCGAATAAGGAGATTCTATGTTCAAAGACTATTTAGCGTCTAGCAAACAACATATTGAACAATGGTTAGGTGAGGTATTAAGTAGCCCAAATCAAGAATTTAAACCTCTTTATGAATCCATGAATTATAGCTTAATGCAAGGTGGCAAACGAATCCGACCAATCTTATCTAAAGCTGTGTTAGAAATGCTTCATAAGGATCCAGCTGATTATAAGGAATTTCTATGTGCTATGGAGTGCATCCATACATATTCCTTAGTACATGATGATTTACCAGCTATGGATAATGATGATTATCGTAGAGGCAATTTAACAAATCATAAAGTTTATGGTGAGGGTATGGCTATTCTAGCAGGTGATGGATTATTGACATATGCTTTTCAGCTAATGACTACTAATACATCTGCTACACCTCAACAAAAAATTGAGGCCATCCAATGCGTAGCTACTGCAGCAGGTCCTGAAGGTATGGTCGGAGGTCAAGCCTTCGATATGCTTAGTGAAGATAAACATATACCACTTGAGGAGTTAAAGGTTTTACACCGAGGAAAAACTGGGGCTTTATTTAATGCATCTGTAGAATTAGGGCTCATTTTAGGCAATGCAGATACAGCTACAAGAACAGCACTTATGGAATATGCAAATTGTTTAGGATTGTTATTCCAAATTACTGATGATATTCTAGATGTAACTGGTACAATTGAAGAATTAGGAAAAACTCCTGGCAGTGATATTCGCCAACATAAATCTACCTATGTATCCTTACTAGGTTTAGAGGAGGCTAAAAACCAAGCTTCTTTAGTTGGAAAACAGGCTCATGATGCTTTAAACTCTGTTTCTTATGATACATCTATACTAGCTGCACTAATTAATTATCTTTTAGAACGTACTAATTAATTGTTACGACCTGAAGAAGGTATAAATAATGATTGATATATTACCACAAATAGCACACAACTACATAGCGCAAGCCGCATTTTGGGGTTGGTTTACTGCTCAGGCTATCAAATTCGTATGGCAACTAGTTCGGCATGGTAAATTTCGTCCAGAACGATTAGTCGGATCTGGTGGTTTCCCTAGTTCGCATACATCCTTTGTAATCGCTACAACTACAGCCATATATCTGAAAAATGGAGCTTCTGATCTCTTTATCCTATCCTTAGTATTCTCTATTGTAGTCATGTATGATGCATCAGGCGTGCGATTAGAAGCTGGGCGACAAGCTCAAATTCTAAACCAAATTGTAGATTATTTTACAAAGAAAAACATACCTGTTGTCATTACTCGTAAAGAGGCCTTAAAAGAATTATTAGGACATACACCAATAGAGGTATTTGGAGGATTAATCCTCGGTATTCTTGTTGCATGTATTCAATTTTATTATATTTATAATGGTGTTATATGAGCAGTAAAGAACGTTTAGACATACTCCTCGTTAACCGAGGACTTTTTGAAAGTAGAGAAAAGGCAAAAGCGGCCATAATGGCTGGCCAAATCTTCATGGATACTACGCGTATTGATAAAGCAGGTACAAAAATTCCTGTAGATGCCAATATTGTAGTAAAGGGCAATACGTTGCCTTATGTTAGTCGCGGTGGATTAAAGTTAGAAAAAGCCATTCAAACGTATCCTATCAACTTACAGGATGCTGTTATGGTTGATATAGGTGCTAGCACAGGTGGTTTTACAGATTGCGCCCTACAAAATGGTGCATCTAAAGTCTTTGCCATTGACGTAGGCTATAATCAATTAGCTTGGAAGTTACGTCAAGACCCACGTGTTATCAATATGGAAAAGCAAAATATTCGCACTGTCACACCAGAACAATTAGGTGAACTGGTTGACTTTATTTCCATAGATGTAGCATTTATCTCTTTAGATAAAGTATTACCTGTAGCTACTACATTGTTAAAAGATACAGGATCTCTGGTTGCTTTAATTAAGCCGCAATTTGAAGCTGGCAAAGAAAATGTTGGCAAAGGTGGTATTGTGCGCGACCCGGAAATCCATAAAGAGGTTTTACATCGTATCTTACACGTTGCTCATGATTGTGGATTATATAATCACGGCTTAACGTTCTCACCAATTAAAGGCATGGAAGGTAATATTGAGTTTTTAGGTTATTTTAAAAAGTACGAAGAAGGGGCTTTAGCTATTGATGATGCATTAATTGATACAGTAGTTGCAGAAGCCCATTCATTATAGGAGATTACTATGCGTATCGGATTCTTCCCAAACATGGGGAAAAGCAATATTATGGCAGTTCTAAAAATGGCTGCACATATTTGTAAAGATGAAGGTATCGAAGTATTTTTGCCAGATGATCTCGAATCAGATGCACCTGCACGAGTACTTAAGATTCCTGAAACTCATATTTTAAGTCGTCCAGAAATCTTTAAACAAATTGATATTGCCTTTAGTTTTGGTGGTGATGGTACCATCATCCATTTGGCACGACAAATTTACCCATATAATGTACCTGTTTGTGGTATTAACCTTGGTGAACTAGGCTTTTTAAACCAAATTGAAGTTCATCAAATGCAAAGTCATATTAAACGTATTGCAAATGGTGATTATAATATAGAAAAACGTGGACATTTATATGCATATATTGACCGAAATAATGGTAATGAAGAAGAATTAGTACCTATCATTAATGAAATTGTTATTACCCGTGCAGAACCAGCTAAAATGGCACGTATCAATATGTCCATCAATAATCAACATACGCAAATGTATCCTTCTGATGGCTTGATCATTTCTTCTGCCACAGGCTCTACAGGATATAATCTATCTGCAGGTGGTCCTATTATGAAGCCTGATAATAGATCAATTATTGTGACTCCTGTAGCACCACATCTTATTCAAGGCGTTTCTCTTGTATTGGAAGAGCATGATACAATTCAAATCACCATGCCAGAACGAGAGCCTCAATTACATATCTGTATAGACGGTACATTTGACTATACGTTTACCAATAAAGAAACATTACATATAAGCTCCAATCCAGTATATTGCTTATTCGTACGTTTTAAAGATCAATGTTTCTTTGGTACATTATTTAAAAAATTAGCCTCTCGTCGTGACGAGTTGTTATAATACTAAAATCTCAAGTGGGGTGATTTTGTGATTAACATTAACAATGCTGTTCAGTTTCAACATTTAATCTGGGATCGAGTAATGAAGCACGCTAATGTTGTAGTAGATGCAACATGTGGTAATGGCCATGATTTATTATATCTAGCAGAGCGAGCAAAAAAAGGCTGTCATTTATATGGCATCGATATTCAAATGAAAGCTATTAATAGTAGCCAAGAGTTATTACAGTCAAATGATATAGCTGAAGATGTGAGCCTAACATTTATCCATGACTCCCATGATCGTGTATTAGCTAATCAGTTAAAAGATGAAGTAATTGATTTAATGATTTTTAACCTAGGATATTTACCGGGTGGCGATCATCAAGTTATAACTAAACCGCATCAAACAATTGACGCTATAAAAGAGGGTTTAGAAAAATTATCTAAGTCTGGAGTTATCACAATTGTTGCTTACCCTGGAACAACAGAAGGGTTAGAAGAAATGCAGATCCTTAAATCGTATTTAACAGATTTAGAACAGAAATTGTATAATGTATGTCATTGGCATCCAATGAATCAAATAAACAATCCACCTGAGTTATTTATATTGCAAAAACGATAAAACGAGATATATCTTTATTCATTATGAATAAAAGTCATAAGAAACATGTAAAAGCCCCTTTATAGGGGCTTTTATTTATACATGCATATTATTCTAGTTTTAAATTATTAATTTCGTATAAATAGATGAAGCCTATAGGCTATGTGTTTGTACGTCCTCAATCTATAGAATGTTAACGTTTTTTTAAATATAAATATAATATGCATAACTAGTATGAGATATGCGATTTATACCATATATTAATTATGAATATATGGTATAATAATAGCAGAAAGATACTATTCTCTTTTATGTGCAAGTTTTAAAAAAGGGAGTTTAAAATGAAACGCTATCGCTATAACAAAATTAAAGAAATCGTGCAGTCCAAGGCGATTGAAACTCAGGAGGAATTAGCAGCGGCCTTATTAGAAGAAGGTATTGAGGTAACGCAAGCTACTGTTTCTCGTGATATTAAGGAATTGATGTTAATCAAAATTCCTACAGGCGATGGACACTATCGATATGCATTATCTCCAGAAGAAAATGTAGTTCTATCTCGTAGTCGAATCAATCGATTATTCCAAGATTCTCTAATTAAGGTAGATCATAGCTTGAATCAAGTTGTATTACATACAATTCCTGGTTCAGCTCAATCCGTAGCATTTTCCATTGACCATGCAAAATGGTCTGAAATTATTGGTACATTAGCTGGTGATGATACAATTTTGTTAATTGCAAAATCTGAAGCTGAAGTTCCAGCAATTTTGGCGAAAATTCAAGATTTAATGAAGGACTAAATAGATGTTAACGCAAATGAGCATTCGCAACTTTGCGTTGATTGAGCAAATGAATATTTCATTTAATGATGGCATAACTATCTTTACCGGCGAAACTGGGGCAGGGAAATCCATATTAATGGATGCCTTTAGTATCCTTTTAGGAGAACGCGCAAACAGCGAGTTCATTCGTCATGGTAAAGATAGTTTTGTTATAGATGGAATATTTGATATTGCCGATCACCAAAGTATACAAGAGCTATTAGAATCAAAAAATATTATGGTTGAGGAAGGGGAGTTAATTCTCTCCCGGTCATTTAACCGCAATGGTAAATCTACCATCTTAGCGAATGATCAACCTATACCATTAAAAGCATTAAAAGAAATTGGACAATATTTAGCTGATATTCATGGTCAATATAGTAATCAACTATTATTAGATGCCGACACGCATCATGAATATTTGGATACCTATAATAAAGAGGGACAAAAGGCTTACAAGACCTATTTAGATGCCTATAAAGTGTATAAGCAAGCCAAACAAGATGTAGATCATTTACAAGAAAATATGTCTGAACGAGCACGAGAGCTCGATATGCTGCGATACCAAATCGATGAGATTGAAGAAGCAGGACTAACTATCGGTGAAGATGTTTCTATTGCAGAGGAATTAAAACGACTCGATAGTTTTGAACATATTGATAAGGTATTAGGTTCTTGTTATGATGCCTTTTATAATGGTCGCCAACCATTACTAGACACAATCAACTCCATTAAGGTAGAAGTTAATGATCTTGTAAAGTATGATGGCGAATTGAAAGAAGTATCTGAAATGGTTGACTCTGCTTACTTCCAACTGGAAGAGGCTGCTCAATCGTTAGATCGTTATAGAGATACTATTAGCTATGACGAAGAACGCTATAAGTATTGCCAAGATAGAGATACAACTATTTACGGCTTAAAGAAAAAATATGGTGAAACTGTAGAAGAAATTTTAGCATACGAAGAAAAGGCACAAGCTCGTTTAGAGGAACTAGAAGGCCTTGTATTTGCCCAAGACGAATTAGAAGCTCGTCTTGAAGAGGCGAAAAAGGTAGCAGAAGAAGCTTTAACAGTTTTACGTGACATACGTCTAAAAAATGCAAACATCATTGCTAACGCTCTACATCAGGAATTAGTAGATCTAGGCATGCCAAAAGGGGAGATTCAGTTCCATATAGAGGATGGGGACGGATTATCTCCTTTAGGAGCGAAATCTATTGAACTACTATTCTCTGCCAATAAAGGGGAACAATTGTTACCACTTCACAAGGTAGCCTCTGGTGGTGAGTTAGCTCGTATTGCGCTAGCCTTCAAATCTGTCTTCCGTACTGATACGTTCAAAACAATGGTATTTGATGAAATTGATGTTGGTATCAGTGGAGATATAGCTTTAAAGGTTGCTGAGAAAATTCTACATCTCTCTAAGACAAATCAAGTATTCTGTATCACTCATTTACCTCAAACAGCAAGTATTGCAAAACAACATTACCATTTGGCTAAAATTGAGCAAGATGATCGTACAGTTTCAACATTATCTGTACTTAATGAGGATGAACGAGTTACGCAAATCGCTTCAATGATGTCTGGTCGAGGTATGTCGTCAACAGCATTAGCAGCAGCTAAAGAACTAATTGACCATTTTAATTGACTAAAATCGCATAATTACTTATACTAATAGTATTAAGTGAATATGTTGATAGAGGTGCGAGTATAAATAGTAATCATGAGG
>NZ_UQYC01000009.1 GCF_900545205.1 uncultured Veillonella sp.
CTTACTGCACGTGTAGATAGTCATGATCAACGCTTAGATTACTTACAAGGTAACATTGTAGATAACTCTACACGTATTAGCGCTAATGAAGATGCTATTAAAGCATTAAAAGGCCAAGTTGGCACAACAGTTACTAATGTTGAAAACACAATCAATGCTAAGATTGAAGCTAACAACACAGTAATTAGAAAAGATATCAACACTGCCATTACTAATAACAACACTGTTATTAACAAAAACATTGCAAATGCAATTAGCGAAAACAACACAGTAATTAACAACACAATTAACAGCAAAGTTAATGAAGTAAATGTTAAAGTTGATGCTAACGCAAAAGCAATTGTTGATAATAGCAAAGCTATTACTGACATTAAAGCTAATGTGACAAATATCAGCAATAAAGTAGATGTTAACACTGCAGATATCAAAGCTATCCGCACAGATGTAACTAACAACACTACTAACATTGCTAATAACACTGCAGCTATTGCTAATGTAAGCAAACAAGTTACAAATAACACAACTAACATTTCTAACAATGCAACAGCTATTGCAAACATTAGCAAACAAGTTGCTGGTAACACAGCTAACATTACAGATGTAACTGCTAAAGTAAATGCTAATACTGGTCGTATTGAATCTAATACAACTGCTATTAACAACTTAACTGGTAAAGTTGATGCTAACTCTCAAGCTATCGAATCCTTGAAAGGTCAAGTTGGTAAAGGCAATACTACAATCGTTAATGTAGCTCAAAAAGTAGAAAATATTACTCAAAACATTAACGCTCAAAATAGCAACATCCAAGCTAATACTGTAAACATTCAAAATAATACTTCCAATATTAATAACATTAAAGCTAATGTTGTTAACGTTGAAAAGAATGTAAACAATATTAAAGCTGATGTAACAGTAGTAAAAGCTGATATCACAAACATCAATGCTAAAGTTGATCAAAAAATCAATATTGTAAACAACAATATTACTAACGTTAAAAACGATGTGAAGAATATTGATGCTAAAGTTACAAACATTGATAACAAAGTTACTACTATTAACAATAAAGTAACTAATATCGATAGCAGAGTAACTAATATTGATAGCAAGGTAAATGATATTGACGTAAAAGTTAATAACCAAAATACTGTAATCAACAATATCAAAACTGATGTATCTGGCTTGAAAGATCAAGTTGGCAAAAATACTGAAGCAATTAAGAACTTGCAAAATGTAAGTGCTGATGTAAACAAAGTGAAAGAACAAGTTAATGCTAATACTCAAAAAGCAAATGCTAACGAAGAACGCATTAAAAATGTTCAAAGCCAAGTTTCTGTTAATACTGAAGCAATCAAACATAATACTGAAAACATCAATATTAACAAAGCAGCGATCAAACAAAATGCTGAAGCAATTCAAAATACTAATGTAACTGTACAAAAAGTAATCAACAAAGTTGATGAACATAGCAAAGTTATTAACGACGTATCTAAACAAGTTAATACTAATACAACTAATATTGCTAATATCAATAATGTTGTTAACCAAAATACAACTAATATTACAAATGTAACTAACCAAGTTAATACAAACACAAGCAATATTAGCAAAGTAACTAACCAAGTTAATACAAACACTACAAACATCAACACTCTAAATGCTAAAGTAGATACTAATGTTACAAATATTACTAAAGTAGATAATCGTGTAACTGAAGTAGCTAAACAAGTTAATGAAAATGCACAATTAACTAAAGCTGTTGGTACTCTAGCATTAGAAAATCATGAAAAGGTTAGTGTATTAGGTTTACAAGTAAATAAAAATACTCAAGACATTGCTGATGTAAACACTAAAGTTGATGAAAACGTTACATTAACTAAGAACATTGGTGCTATTGCATTAGAAAACAATGAAAAAGTTAATGTATTGGGCTTGCAAGTAAATAAAAATACTCAAGATATCAGTACATTAGCAGAAGCTGCAAATTACAGCTTGAAAGCTTCCAACATTGCATTACAAGATCATGCAACACTTGTTCAACATGATGCACAAATCGCAGAAAACTCTCGCCGCATTAGCAGCGTAGAACGTGATGTTAAAGTTGTAGGTGCTAATGCAGCAGCATTAGCAGCATTGAAACCTATCGAATACCACGAAGGTCAAAAAGCTCAAATTATGGCGGCTGTTGGTACTTACAAAGGTAAAACATCTACTGCATTGGGTGTAGCACATTATGCAAATCCTGATTTATTAATCCATGCTGGTGCTGCTTATGGTGGTGACCATAGCGTAATGGCAAATGCTGGTGTAACAATCGGTATTGGTAATGCTCCTACAGCTCCTAAAGCATCCCCTGCAACTGTAAAAGTTCTTGAGGATCAAGTGGCTGATTTGCAAGCACAAAACAAAGAAATTCGTGAACTTCTTGATAAAGTGATTGCACAACAACCACAACAAGCTCCAAAAGCAGCTGTAAAAACAACTAAATAATATGCCTCCCAACCGATGGGTTACACTATAATCTATCGTAGGTATAGAAACCGCGTAGCAGAAATGCTACGCGGTTTTCTTTTGTGTGGATTTGTGGTGATTGTCTTCCTATATATCGTTTGATTGAAGTGTTATAGAGCTTATGGGGATATTGTGGTGGGGATTAGACGGATAAAACTAAAATTGGGCCCCTGGTGGTGGGGAGTGGTTGTTATGATTCGATTATTATTTAATTTCGAACATATGTATCTTAGAAAAGAAGAGAAAAATAGAGATTATGAAAGAAAAATATAAAAAAGTGGGATAAAAATGGATTTTTTATTGTGATTGGTGGGGAATTGTGGTAGAATTTACCATATAGTGGTGGATAAGGAATAGTAAAGGGCGGTGATACGTATGTTCATGGGAGAATATAATCACACCATTGATACAAAAGGGCGGATGATTATACCCGCGAAAATACGTGAACAACTAGGCGAAGTATGTATTGTTACTAAGGGCCTAGATAACTGCTTAGCTATTTACACCGAAGAAGCGTGGAAGAAAATTTCTGCAGCTTTACAATCACAATCCTCCACTAAAGCTAGCGTACGTGCCTTAAAACGTTTTGTTTTTGGTAGTGCCGCTGAGCTTGAATATGATAAACAAGGTCGTGTCCTCATTCCTGTACCACTACGTGAATATGCGAGCCTTGATAAACAGGCCGTTATTGTCGGTGCGGGGGATCACGTTGAAATTTGGAGCCGCGAAAAATATGATTACTATGATGATCAAGTGGCTGAAAGTATGGAAGAACTTGTCGAAGGTCTAGAAGGGATTATGTTATAGGAGGCTATGATGGAATTTAATCATACCAGCGTACTTTTACGCGAAACGGTGGACTCCGTCGTAACTAATCCAAAAGGCATCTATGTGGACTGTACTCTGGGTGGTGCAGGACATGCCCATGCTGTGGGCGAGATGCTAGACCCAGAAGGCATGATTATAGGGTTGGATCAAGATGAAGATGCGTTGAGCGTAGCTCGACAGCGTTTATCTGATTTAACATGTCAGGTGTTAACAATACCGACGAACTTTTCTAACTTAAAAGAAGCTCTCCATAATGAGGGTATCTATGAAGTAGATGGATTTATCTTTGATCTTGGCGTATCTAGCTATCAACTGGATACACCGGAGCGTGGCTTTTCATATATGAATGATGGCCCACTTGATATGCGTATGGATAAGGACGCTCCATTAACGGCAGAAGAGGTTGTTAATGAATATGATGCTGAAGCATTATTGCAAATTATCCGCGACTATGGTGAAGAGCGATGGGCTAAGCGCATTGTTGAATTCATCATTAATGCACGTCAAGAAAAACGAATTACCACTACTGGTGAGTTAGTTAGAATTATTAAGCAAGCAATACCTGCGAAGGCGCGTCAAGATGGACCACATCCGGCAAAACGGACGTTCCAAGCCATTCGCATTGAAGTAAATAGAGAATTAGCTATCTTGCATGATAGTTTTGTAGATGCTGTATCCATGTTGAAACCAAAGGGGAAAATTGGGGTTATCACATTCCACTCCTTGGAAGATCGAATTACAAAACAAACTTTCAAAGAGTTGAGTACAGCATGTATATGTCCTCCAGAATTGCCAATGTGCGTTTGTAACCACAAGGCAGTTGTGAAGGCGAAGAATAAGGCTATAGAGCCGAGTGCAGGGGAGATTGAGGTTAATCCGAGGGCTAGAAGCGCAAAGTTACGCGTAGCCGTCAAGTTGTAGAATTGGAAGGGGTTAGTGTTTATGTTAGCGAGAAAGGCTGTTGTGGGCCAAGTTAAAAGCGATGTGTTGGTCGCTTCACAAGGGAGAAAACGTAGTGCAAATGTGGCTCTAGATTTGAGCCCTATGATGTGGCAGGTTGTATATGGTATTGCTGCATTGGTTGCATTTTTGCTTATCATGATGGTTATGAATGCGTACAGCACAAAATTAGGCTATGAAGTAGTTAAAACACAGCAAGCTGTAGTACAATTAACAAAGGATAATGATGCGTTGGATGTTGAAGTGGCTTCTTTGAAGTCTCCTGTTCGTATTCAACAAATCGCAGAACAACAACTAGGGATGGTTTTGCCTGATTCTTTTGTTTATAGTACAAAAAGCGCTGTTACTGAACGTACTGTACAAGAGAAACAGCAAATTATAGACTAGCAGGCAAAGCAGCTCGTATTGGGCTGCTTTCCTTTGCGTGTAAAGGAGATTGTATATGAAACAATTACAAGATATAGTAAAAACTTTGCAAACACCGCATGTAGAAGGCAATACAGCTGTTGAGGTCTTAGATATTACGGCTGATTCTCGTGCAGTAAAAGCAGGTAGCTTATTTATTGCATTAGATGGTGCCACTGTAGATGGTCATAATTATGTAAATAAAGCTGTTGAAGCTGGTGCTGTAGCAGTACTTGTATCTAAACCGGTAGAGGTATGTGGTGATGTTTGTGTTATCACTGTAGAGGATACTCGAAAAGCTATGATGGCTTGTGTGCCATATTTCTTTGATTATCCAGCCAATTCCATGCGTATGATCGGTGTTACTGGTACTAATGGTAAAACGACTACAACTCATATGATTCGTCATATTTTGAAAGGTCAAGGCCATAAAGTAGGCGTTATTGGTACCGTTCATATTATGATTGGTGATACATCCTATCCAATTCATAATACAACGCCTGATGTAGTAGATTTACAACATATTCTTCATCAAATGGTAGAAGAAGGCGTTACCCATTGTGTCATGGAAGTATCTTCCCATGCATTAGCATTAGGTCGGGTTTCTGGTGTTGAATATGATACAGCAGTATTCACGAACTTAACACAAGATCATTTGGACTTTCACAAGACCTTTGAAAATTATTTGGCAGCTAAGTGTAAATTATTTGAACAAGTTAGCGCGCCGAACCAAACTAAATCTGGTAAAGGGGCTATCATCAATATCGATGACGAGTATGGTCATCGTGTAATTGAAAAAACAACGGCGCCTATCATTACATACAGTATTGATGGTAAAGGAACGTTGAATGCTCATGATGTTGAAATGACTCCTAAATCTAGTCGTTATACGGTATCCTATGATGGTAATGACTATACAGTGGCTATGAATACAACTGGTTTGTTTAATGTATATAATACATTGGCCGCTATTGGGGCTTGTCTGTTAGAAGGTATCTCCATGGAAGATATAGATAAGGCATTGAAAACATTTAGCGCTGTGCCTGGTCGTTTTGAGCTTATTGAAGAAGGGCAACCATTTGCAGTTGTTGTAGACTATGCACATACACCAGATGGGTTAGAAAATATTTTGCAAACTGCAAAAGCTATTCAAGAAAATCGCATTATTGTAGTCTTTGGTTGTGGTGGTGACCGAGATGCTACGAAACGTCCTATCATGGGGCGCATTGCTGCACAATATGGCGATGTAGTATATGTTACATCTGACAATCCTCGCACAGAAGATCCTGTGCAAATTGTGAAAGATGTAGAGGTAGGCGTTAAAGAAGGACTTCGTGAAGGCTCTCACTATGAAGTTATCGTTGATCGTCGGGAAGCGATTCAACATGCAATACAAAATGCAAAACCTGGGGATATTGTACTAATTGCAGGTAAGGGGCATGAGGATTACCAAATCTTAAAGGATAAAACGATTCATTTTGATGATCGTGAAGAGGCGCGAGCAGCCCTCAAGGAGATCTAATATGGCAGAATTTACATTGTCTCAAGTGGTAGAAGCCACACAAGGGACGAGTGCACATACCGACAATATTAAGTTTTTAGATGTATCTACTGATACAAGAACGATTGAATCAGGCTTTTTATTTGTAGCCTTAAAAGGCGATACCTTTGATGGTCATGATTTTATTAATACAGCTATCGAAAAGGGCGCTACTGGTGCAATCGTAGAAAAGGGTCGTGCAGTGGACGGCATTGTATGTATTGAAGTAGATAATACATTGGTAGCGTATCAAAATTTAGCACGTTACCATCGTCGTCGCTTTGATATCCCTGTAGTCGCTATTACTGGTTCTTCTGGTAAAACTACAACAAAGGAAATGGTAGATGCTGTACTCGGTACCGAATTTAATGTTTTGAAAACTGAGAAAAACTTTAACAATGAAATTGGTTTGCCAAAAACATTGTTGCGTTTAACTGCAGAACATCAAGCTTGTGTTGTTGAAATGGGCATGCGTGGCCTTGGTCAAATCGAGGAGCTTGCGTTGATTGCAGAACCAACTATGGGTATTATTACCAATGTTGGTACTAGCCATATTGAGCTATTAGGTTCTCGTGAAGCCATCGCACAAGCTAAAGGTGAGTTAATTCGTTGCTTGCCTGAAAATAGTGTGGCTATTCTCAATGAAGATGATCCATATGTTAAAGCTATGGATAGCCTTGCTAAAGGTAAAACTATTACCTATGGTATCGAACGTAATGCCACATGTATTGGCAGTCATTTGCGTTATAAAAAAGATGGTATTAAATTTACATGCAAATGTTATGACGAAGTATTTGATATCTTCTTGCCTATGATTGGTGAACACAATGTATATGACGCATTGGCAGCAATCGTAGCTGGTCGTGTGCTAGGCATTAAGTCTAATACGATCCGTAAGGGCTTAAGCGAATTTACAGGCACTCCTATGCGCCAAGAAATCGTACCATTTGAAGATATTGTTATCTTAAATGACGCGTATAATGCAAATCCTTCTTCTATGGCTGAAGCGATAAAAGCTTTGGGTCAGCTAGAAGGTAAACGTAAAATTGCTATGCTTGGTGATATGCTTGAACTTGGTGATTATACTGAACAAGCACATCGTGAAATTGGTCAATTACTTGCTGAAGAAGGTTATAGTGTGGTCTTCACATTCGGTGATGCTGCTGCCTTTATAGCTAAAGAAGCTAAAAAAGCAGGCTTAACTACATTCCGTTGTAATAGCCATTTGGAAATGGCCAATGCCTATAGCGATATTCGTGAAAAAGGGGATGTTATCCTTGTCAAAGGCTCCCGTGGTTTGCGGATGGAACGAGTTGTTGAAGAATTGAAAGATCGTGAATAAAAGGTTACGGCTAGTTATATCTAGCCGTCATCTGTTTATTAATGAGTAGAGGATTCGTATGATATATCACATTCTGTTAGCCTTCGTAGTAACCTTTATTATTACGGTAGTGCTAGGTAAATTTGCTATTCCTATGTTGCGTTCTTTGCACGCACAACAAAGTATTCGTGAAGAAGGTCCAGAAAGTCATCAAGCGAAAGCTGGTACACCAACAATGGGTGGCGCTTTTATGATGGTAGCCCTCGTTATTGGGGTTGCTTTATTTGCACCGTGGAATGTGGGTACTGGTATGTTATTATTCCTAACATTAGGTCATTGTTTATTGGGCTTTTTTGATGATTTTGTAAAAGCTGTAAAAAAACGTAATCTTGGTTTGACAGCTAAGCAAAAATTACTAGGTCAATTTATTTTGGCTGCCATATTCTGTTACTGTATTACTGAAATTATGGTTATTCCTACCACATTGTGGATTCCTGTAGCAGATATTCACCTTCAATTAGGTTGGGCTTATTATGTATTGGCATTTTTAATTATCGTAGGTGCTACGAATGCTGTAAATCTTACAGATGGTCTTGATGGTTTAGCTAGTGGTACATCTGCTGTAGCTGCCATTGCCTTCTCCGTTATCGGCCTTATGGCTGCATCCACAACAAATTCTATTGGCGCTGAAAGCGTTGCTTACTATGGTGCCATTGTAGCCGCTGTATGCCTTGGTTTCTTGGTATACAATGTAAACCCTGCAAAAGTATTTATGGGGGATACAGGTTCTTTAGCATTAGGTGGTGCTTTTGCGGCGATGGCGATTCTTACAAAAACAGAGTTGTTACTCGTTGTAATTGGCGGTATTTTTGTTATGGAAGCGTTATCCGTTATTATTCAAGTTATTTCCTTTAAAACTCGTGGTGTACGAGTATTTAAAATGAGCCCTATTCACCATCATTTTGAGTTGTCTGGTTGGGCTGAACAAACTGTTGTTAATCGCTTCTGGTTTGGTGGTGCTGTATTAGCTGTTATTGGTGTCATTTTAGCGACTATAACTTTGTAAGATAATACTTAACGGAAGCCGCAAATAATGGTATGCTTATAAGATAGGAATACATTATTTTTGTTGATAATTTAGGTGATACAGATGGAATACGGAGACAAACATATACTTGTTCTGGGCGCTGGTGCCAGCGGTATAGGCGCATCTTGGGTGTTAGCTCAAGTTGGGGCCCATGTAGTGTTAAATGATTATAAGCCTGTTACACTGCCTGCAGATGAGGAAAAAAGACTAGTATCAGCGGGTGTGGAGATTATTACAGGTCTACAAGACGAATCCTTGCTTGATGGCGTGGATCGTATTGTTATTTCTCCAGGTATTTCTTTAGATATTCCAATTGTAAAAGCTGCTCAAGCACGTGGAATTGATGTAGTTAGTGAAGTTGAAGTAGCTTATGAGTTATCTAAATCTCCAATTGTTGCCGTTACTGGTACCAATGGTAAGACTACTACTACTACATTATTAACTAAGGTATTGGAAGGCACTGGAAAACCAGTTCGCGTTGGTGGCAATATAGGGGATTCTCTCAGTGAAGTTGCCTATTCCATGCCAGCAGATGGTTTCTTGGTAGCTGAACTATCTAGCTATCAATTAGAAACAATTAAGCATTTTAGACCGGTTGGTGCTATTATGCTCAATATTACACCAGACCATTTAGCTCGTCACAAGACGATGGAAAATTATATTGCTGCAAAGGAACGAATCTTTGAAAATCAATTAAGTACAGATTTTATGGTGCTTAATATTGATGATCCAATTGTGGCAGATATGGAACATCGTGTGCCTAGCCATATCCTTAAAATTAGTCAACATCAAGTGGTGTCAAATGGTGCTTACTATGATAAAGGACAATGTTATGTAACAAAGGATGGTAAGGCAACGCCTGTTATTGGAAGCGATGATATCCATATTCCAGGTAGTCATAATATTGAAAATATTTTAACTGTTATCACTTTAACCTATGCGTTAGGTGTGCCCGTAGAAACTATCCATCGCATTATTAGCGAGTTCCATGGTGTTGAACATCGATTAGAACGAGTTAAAACGATTGATGGCGTTACATTCTATAATGACTCTAAAGCTACTAATGTTGACTCTGTTGTAAAAGCATTGGAATCCTTTGACCAATCAGTTATTTTATTAGCTGGTGGTCATGATAAAATGACTCCATTAGAAGATTTTATGCAGCTTGTTAAAGATCATACAAAAGCTGTTATCTTTATGGGTGAAGCGGCGGACCGATTTGAAGCTGCTGCAAAAGAGGCTGGCGTTCAGCCTATTTACAGAGCTTCATCCATGAAAGATGCTGTTGGACAAGGTTATAAATTGGCTAATCAAGGTGATATTGTATTATTATCACCAGCTTGTTCAAGCTTTGATTGGTACAGCTGTTTTGAAGAACGTGGCGATGATTTTAAAAATTGTGTTCATATGTTGCAAGAAGGGAGACACCATTAATGAAACGTATCATTATTTCAGGTGGTGGCACCGGTGGACATATATATCCAGCAATAACTATATATAAGGAAATTATGAAGCAGAACCCTGATGCACAGGTTTTATATGTAGGAACTGAAAAGGGCTTAGAAGCAACCTTAGTGCCTAAAGAAGGCATTGAGTTTACTACATTACCCGTACAAGGTTTGCAACGTAAATTATCTTTTGGTACGTTAGTGACGTTAGGTAAGACTGCTTTCTCTCTTGTGAAAGCCAATACAATCATTTCTAACTTTAAGCCGGATGTAGTTATTGGTACTGGTGGTTATGTCTGTGGTCCTATTCTCATGGCTGCAGCATTGCGCAACATTCCAACATTGATACAGGAACAAAATGTCATTGCAGGTATTACAAATAAAATTCTAAGCCGTTTTGTTGATGTAGTAGCCGTGGGCTACAAGGATGCAGAAGCATCTTTTTCAAAGGCAAAACGTGTAGTGTATACTGGTAACCCAGTACGCCCTGATGTATTAGTCGATACTAGAGCTGATGGACGTAATTATTTTAATTTAAGTGATGACACATTTACAGTTCTCATAGCAGGTGGTTCTCGGGGGGCGCGAACTATCAATAATGCTATGATTGATGTACATAAGCATTTTCAAGGAACAAAAGGAATCAAATTAATCCATATTACAGGGGACGGAGAATACAAATCTGTGTTATCTCAGCTTGGTATTACCGACGGTGATGGTTTAGGTGATTCTTCAGTGATTCTGCCATATCTACATGATATGCCAAAAGCTTTGGCAGCAGCTGATTTAGCAGTCTTTAGATCTGGTGCTATCGGGCTGGCTGAGCTGGCGGTTCGAGGTATTCCTTCTGTGTTGGTACCATATCCATATGCAGCGGAAGATCATCAAACATATAATGCCCGTATTTTTGTTCAAGAAGGGGCTGCTCATATGATCGTTGATCAAATGTTAAGTGCTCATGATTTGATAGGGGAAATTGAAATGTTTATGGCCAATCGTGATTTATTATCACAAATGGGAGAACGAGCATTGCAATTAGGGAAACCAAACGCGGCTCATGATATTGCAAAATTAGCATTATCTATTGCAAAGTAACAAGGAGAGGTTTTATGTTAGACGGTATTCATAAGATTCACCTTATTGGTATAGGTGGGTCTGGCATGCGTGCTATAGCGAATATATTAATTCAAAAAGGTTATGATGTATCTGGTTCAGATGTAACTGAATCTGCAGTTATTGAAAAGTTCAGAAATATGGGCGCTACCGTTCATATTGGTCATAATAAAGAGTATGTAAATGGCGTTGATGCTGTAGTTCGTTCTACAGCTATTCGTGAAGATAATCCTGAAATTGTAGCGGCAAAAGAACAAGGCATTACAATTTTGCACCGTTCCGATATTGTAAAAGCTGTGTTAGACGTAACAGATGGCATTGCAGTAGCCGGCGCACACGGTAAAACTTCTACTACTTCCATGATTGGTCAAATTTTAGTAGAAGCAGACGCTGATCCAACAGTTATTATTGGTGGTGAAGTAGATTATTTAAAAGGTAGTAGTTGCCTTGGTAAAGGCCATTTCTCTGTAGTAGAAGCAGATGAAAGTGATGGTTCTTTCTTGAAACTACGTCCACACACCATTGTTATTACTAATATTGAAGATGATCATATGGATCATTACAAAACGATGGATAACTTGCTAAATGCATTCTGTGAGTTCGTAGAAACATTACCAGAATCTGGCAAAGCAATCGTATGTGGCGATAATGAAAATATTCGTTATGTTATGAGTCGTGTAAATCGTAACTTCATTACATATGGCTTAAGCGATAATAATGACTATGTAGCTAAAAATATTCATTATGTAGATTCTACATTGGTTTATGATGTATATCATAAGGGTGTAAATATTGAGCGTATTCGCTTGCGTGTTCCTGGTGAACATAATGTATTGAACTCCTTGGCTGCCTTTATTGTGGCTCATGATTGCTGTGGTGTAGAAACACGTATTATTACTAAAGGCTTAGGTAAATTCATCGGTGCAAAACGCCGTTTTGAAACTAAAGGCCATGTAGCAGGTGTATGGGTTGTTGATGACTATGCTCATCATCCTACTGAAATTAAAGCTACCTTAAAGGCTGCTAAAGAGTTGGAAAAACATCGTGTTATCTGTGTATTCCAACCACATCGCTTTACTCGTACTAGCTTGTTAAAGGATGAATTTGCCACTGCTTTTACAAGCGCTGATGAAGTATACATGACAGATATCTATAGCTCTGGTGAAGATCCAATCCCTGGCATTGATGGACATACGATTCCAAATGCTATTAAAGAGGCCACAGGTCAAGATGTACATTATGTGCCTTCTGTTGATGATTTGCCTGAGGTATTATCAAAAGTAGTAAGACCTAATGACTTGGTTATCACTATGGGTGCAGGTTCTATTAATCAATATGGACCAAAATTATTAGCTATATTGGAGGAAGGCTTACAATGAAAGATAAAAAAATAATCGTATTGATGGGTGGTCCTTCCAAAGAGGCTGAAGTATCTCGCCGTACTGGTGCGGCTATTGCGGAAGCACTTGAAAGCAAAGGTTATAATGCTCAAACATTAGAACTTAATCCACGTACTGTTTTAAAAGATATTGAAGCCCTCGGTGGTGAAGTAGTATTTAATGCCATTCACGGCCGTTATGGTGAAGACGGTGCATTACAAGGCTTATTAGAAATGGCTGAAATTCCATACACTGGGTCCGGTATCATGGCTCATGCAGTAGGGATGAATAAAAAAGTAAGTAAAGATGTGTTTAAAGGTGCCAATATTCCTACGGCGGCTTCCGAGTCCTTCAATGGTAATCTTGAATCTGCAGAGACTATTATTGAACATATCCGTAAAGATTTTACAATTCCAGTAGTTGTGAAATCTGCTACTCAAGGTTCTAGTATTGGGGTTACTATTGTTCGCGATGAAGCTCAGTTAGCAGAGGCTGTAACGGAAGCTCTTAAATATGACCCTATTCTCGTGGTAGAACAATTCCTTGATGGTCGTGAATTTACAGTATCTGTTTTAGATGGTAAAGCATTGTCTGTTATTGAAATTCGTCCACATTCTGGTGAATATGACTACAAGAGTAAGTATACTGTAGGTGCTACCGAGTATTTAGTGCCAGCACCTATTAGTGAAGAAATGACTGCTGAAATGCAACGCATTGGGGAACTTGTGTATCGCGAAGTACAAGGCAGTGGGGTTATTCGTGTTGATGTTATGACAGATCATGCCGATAAGATGTATGTTCTTGAATATAACACTGTGCCTGGTATGACAGCAACGTCTTTAGTACCAAAAGCAGCTAAAGAAATGGGAATTGACTTCCCAACATTATGTGAAAAAATTCTATTAACAGCTAGTATAGGGAAATTTTAAGGGCTAATAGAAGATAAGGAGTTAACTATGGATGATAAGCAAAACCATCCATCCAACTCTGGGGAGATGCAGTCTTCTACACCTGTTCGTGATGAACGGGCTGTATTTAGAAAACGAGTGTTAAAAATCGGTGGTGCAGTTACTCTCGTGTTGGTGGGGTTGTTTACACTACCTATTCCTTTTGGATCCTTAAAAGTTACTGGATCGGATAAGGTAACTGTACAAGATGTAATGGTAGCAGGTGATATCCATGAACCTGTTAATATATTGCAAATTAGTACAGAAAAATTAAAAACTAGATTGTCGAAAGACTTACGTGTCGAAGAGGCTCAAATTAGCTATCAGTTGCCACTTACAATGGTGGTAAATGTAGTGGAACGCAAGGCTGTTGCAGTTGTACCAGCTCAGTTTGGATACTTGACCCTTGATGGTAAAGGTCAAGTGATTGCATCTGAGCCTGCTATTCAAGATACATCGGTGCCTATGATTTCTGGTGTGAAAGCTGGAAACATACTCTTAGGAGATACGGTGGTAGATAAGCCGATATTGGCTGCTCTTGAATATTTGAACTCACTCGATGAGGAGACATTCAAGAACATTGCGGAGGTAAATATCGGAGATCCTGATGCAATAATGGCATATACTGTTTCAGGTGTACAGATTCGACTGGGAGATGGCAAAGACTTAGCCAAAAAAGCAGAGCTAACTCAGTCGATGTTACAAGATATTAAAAAGACTCATGGTAATGTACAGTATATAGATGTAAATGTTTCGTCACCGTACATTAAAACCGATGTGATGCCGGAAGGCAAAAAACATCAAAATGGAGCACCGACTACAGAAAATTCATCTACTAAGAAGGATGAGACAAAAACAAGATAAATAAGGTCATGTTGAATATAAAAGGTAGATGATTGTCGTGAGACACGAACGGTGGGCAATTGCCATAGTCAGCTGTATATTGGGGTTCATGGTTGTAACCCAATATAAGATGACGCAAGATAATATAGAAGAAAATATTCGCTTACAACGGACTGGTGATTTAGCAGTACAATTGCGAGAGGCCCAGAGTGAACGGGATGCTTTATTAAAGCAAATTGAATCACTAAAAAAATCTGGTACTAATGGCGATGGTAAAGCTGATGAACAGCTTATGATGAAAGCGGCTTTAACAAATGTTAAAGGTCCAGGTGTTAGCGTGTTGATTGAAGATAGCTTAAAGCCTGTGCAAAGTGGTGAAAATCCTAATTTGTATGTAATTCATGATGAAGATATCCTTAGAATTGTCAATGAATTACGGGCTGGTGGGGCTGAAGCAATAGCTATTAATGATCAACGCCTTATAGGAACGTCTGAAATACGATGTTCAGGACCAACTATTACTGTAAATGGTAAGGTCTTTGGCGCTCCTTTTACGGTAAAAGCAATTGGGGATCCAAAGACATTAAATTCGGCGCTAACTATGCGTGGTGGTGTAGTAGATTCGCTTAAACATTGGGGTATAAAGGTAACTATAAAGCAAGAAGAGGATGTAGCGATTCCTGCTTTCACCGGTACCTTTAGAGAGGAACATATGAAGCCTAATGAGTTAGGAGGTAAAGAATGAACATCTATATCTTTGCCATCATTGGCCTAATCATAGGGGCTACCTTAGGATGGATAGCACCACTTCATATCCCTGCTAGTTATTCGAACTATACATCCGTAGCAGTTCTAGCAGCATTAGATGCAGTATTCGGAGGCAGTCGAGCGGCACTAGAAAGAACCTTTGATCTTAGCAACTTTGTAATTGGGTTCTTTTCAAATATGGTGTTAGCTGTTATTCTTGTATATGTTGGTGATTTAATAGGCATTAATCTATACTATGTGGCCCTCATTGGGTTTGGGTTACGTGTGTTTATTAATGTAGGCGCTATACGCAAGATAATTATGACTAAGCGGTTCTAATAAATCACATTCTATATAGTGGAAAGTTTTTAAATTTTAGTGTAAAATAAATGTAATTGTTATAAGATAGTCAGTATATAAATCGATACATTGGGACGTATATTGATACAATAGATAACGATAAGAGGAGGAAGTTCAATGTCTGATTTTGCAAATATTAAAGTTATCGGTGTTGGTGGCGGCGGTAATAACGCTGTTAATCGCATGGTAGATAGCGATCTTAAAGGTGTTCAATTCTTGTCTGCTAATACAGAAAGCCAAGTACTTGAATTGTCTAAAGCGGATGTAACAATTCAAATCGGTGAAAAAGTTACTAAAGGTCTTGGCGCAGGCGCTAACCCACAAATCGGTGAAGAAGCAGCTCAAGAAAGCCGTGAAGAAATCATTAAAGCCCTTGAAGGTGCTGATATGGTATTCGTAACTGCTGGTATGGGCGGTGGTACTGGTACTGGTGCTGCTCCAATTGTAGCTGAATGTGCTAAAGAAATCGGTGCATTAACAGTAGGCGTTGTAACTAAACCTTTCGCATTTGAAGGTAAACGTCGTCGTGCACAAGCAGAAAAAGGCATTGAGTTCTTGACTCAAAAAGTTGATACAATCATCGTTATTCCTAATGACAAATTGTTACAAGTAGTAGATAAAAAATGTTCTTTGAGCGATGCATTCCGCACAGCTGATGACGTTCTTCGTCAAGGTATCAAAGGCATTTCCGATTTGATCCAAGTTCCTGGTTTAATCAACCTTGACTTTGCGGACGTTAAAACTATTATGACTGAACAAGGCGAAGCTTTGATGGGTATTGGTGTTGGCGAAGGTGAAAACCGTGCTGCAGACGCTGCTAAAATGGCAATTAATAGCCCATTGTTGGAAACTTCCATTGATGGTGCTAAAGGCATCTTGCTTAACATTTCTGGTAGTGCAAACTTGAGCTTGTTCGAAATCAACGAAGCAGCTGAAATCATTTCTGAAGCAGCCGATCCTGATGCAAATATCATCTTCGGTTCTGTTATCGATGAAAGCTTGGGCGATAAAGTTCAAATCACTGTTGTAGCAACTGGCTTTAATTCTAATGCAAAAAGCGTTCCAGAATTCGGCAAAACAACTACTACATCCCGTCCAGCATCCACTACAACAACAAACAGTGGTATCCCTGATATCCCTGTATTCATGAAACGCTAATTTATAGAGTGTATAATCAAAACATTCGTAAATAAGTAACTTAGTAAGACATATCTTGAGATATGTGTATAGGAGGTACAAATGAAGAAATTAGTATTATTAACTCTAGCAGCTACAGTTGTGGCAGGTAGTGCATTCGCAGCAGCACCTGTAACAAAAATTAGCGACGGTTCCACTAAAGTACAAGCTGATTATGCATTTAAACAACATGTATCTAAAGGTGGCGGCAATAGCAACGATGGTTTTGGTGTTTCTTTGCAACACGACCTTTCCAATAAAACAGCTGTACAATATTCCTATGATAAATTGAATGCAAAAAATGGCGACATTAAAGATCATCAATTAGCATTGGTTTATAAAGTGCATCCAAATGTAAACGTATATGGTGCTGGTACTGCAATTCGTACAAATGATACTGAATTAGGTTTCCAAGCAGGTGTTATTGGTCATGTACCATTGACAGAAAAAGTTAACGGCTTTGCTAAAGCTGGTTGGGGTAATGATATTAAGCAAACTTACCAAGTAGGTGCTCAATATGAAGTTCGCCCTGATGTAGACTTGAACGTATACTATGGCTATGATAAATATAGCGTAAACAACAACGATAAAACTGCAAAAGGTTTACACGCTGGTGTAGGCTACTCCTTCTAAGGATAACTAAAGACCACTCTAATGAGTGGTCTTTTTTTGTACATTTATAAAAATAGGTATCTGTAGGGATATTATTTATAAATATATTTTGTATAGGATATTGTATATATCCTATACACCTTAATTTTATTATAAATCAGCTCGTAATTAGTATTATTTCTTATGTATACAATATATTTTCTAAATACTCATTGTATAATTAAATAAGTTTAGGTATGATAAATATGTAATAATTCATTTTAGATAGGATGGTGTAAGTTATGACAAGTGTTGCTGCAAAGCATGCAAAAGGGAAAAAACTTAAAGATGTAATCTTTGTAACTGCTGGCCAAGCCCAAGCTGATGCTAAAGAAAATGGTCGTGAGAACGTTGTTAACGGTACATTAGGTGCGATTCATGATGAAGATGGTAAATTAGTATTCCTTAAAACCGTTAAAGATGAATATTTAAGTCTTCCTGACTCTGAACATATTGGCTATGCACCGATTGCAGGTGTACCTGAGTTCCTTGCTGCTGCAGAGAAAGAATGCTTTGGACAATCTCGTCCAGAAGGTCATATCCGTAGTATTGCTACTGCAGGTGGTACTGGCGGTATTCATCACTTAGTTCATAACTACACAGAACCTGGTGATGAAGTGTTGACTGCTGATTGGTACTGGGGTGCCTATCGTGTAATTTGCAGTGATGTAGGTCGTACACTTGTTACGTATTCTTTATTTGATGAACATAATAACTTTAACCATGAAGCGTTCCAAAATCGTGTAAATGAATTAGCTGCTAAACAAACAAATGTGGTAATTTTGTTTAATACACCTGGTAATAACCCAACAGGCTACTCAATTGAAGATAAAGACTGGGAATCCATTCTTAACTTCTTAAAAGAACTCGTTGCTATTGGTCGCAATAATGTGATCATCGGCATTGATGTGGCTTACCTTGATTACTCTGGTGAAAAAGAAGAGGTTCGTTCATTCTTTAGTAAATTTAGTCATTTGCCAAAAGAGATTCTTACATGTGTTTGCTATAGCTTGTCTAAAGGCTTTACTATGTATGGTCAACGTGTAGGGGCTTTGATTGGTATTTCTGATGACGAAGAAATTGCTGATGAATTCTTAGAAATCAACAAATCTACTAGCCGTGCTACATGGTCTAATATTTGTCGTCCAGCAATGCGTACAATGGCAAATATTGTGGCTGATCCAGCTAAGTTTAAAGAATATGAAGCTGAACGCAATAGCTACTATCAATTAATCCGCGATCGTGCAGATATCTTCAAACAAGAGGCTGCACAAGTAGGTCTTCCTATGTTGCCATACCGTGGAGGCTTCTTCATTACAATTCCTACAGATTCTGCTAATGCTATCTGTGAAGAATTGAAGAAAGAGCATATTTATGTTATTGCTTTAGCTAACGGTATTCGCGTTGCAGCATGTGGCATTCCTAAATTCCAAATGACAGGCCTTGCTGAAAAAATTTATAATGCTATGAAACGACTCGGCAAATTATAATAGATAATTAAAACTTATACAAAAAGCCACTTGATACTTGTATCAAGTGGCTTTTTGCTATATTAGTGAATATCTTTATGTTCTTTAATGTCTTGGTCAGCTTTTTTAGCCAAGTTTTCGAGCGCACGTTTAGGAGCTGTACGTTCACCTGTTTCAGGATCCACGAATTCAACACGGTCCAATGTATCTGTGATTTGGCCTCGAATAAAGCTTAAGTAAATTTCATAAAGTTCTTTTTTTTCTGCTAATTCCTCTGGTGTGAGTTGTTGCCCAGATTTTTTCTTTGCTGCTAGTTCATTTATGCGCTTTAATGTATCGTTAATATTGCTCATATTGACCTCCTGTATTCTATATTAGAATAACATGATTTATTATAACATAGAACTAAATGAATACGTATGGTAAGATATAAGTTGTACGCGTCTGTACTTTCACAAGTGAGAAAGGAGAGCTATATGCGTGTAACAAAAGCAATAAAGGCAGAGCAATTGAAATTATTGCAAGAGCATTATTTTGATGCAAAACCTGCCCTTGAGTATACAAATGAATTTGAATTATTAGTGGCAGTCGTATTATCTGCACAATGTACGGATGAGAGAGTTAATATCGTTACTAAACGGTTATTTCCTGAACTAAATCATCCGGCTAAGATGTTAGCAATTGGGGTTACCAAATTAGAAACTCTGATTAAGGACTGTGGCCTTTATAAATCTAAAGCCAAAAACTTGATTGCCACTTGTCAAATTTTGGTAGAACAATATCATGGTGAGGTACCACGCGAATTTGATCAACTTGTAGAATTACCTGGTGTTGGTCGTAAAACGGCCAACGTAGTTGTATCCGTATTGTTTGGTACGCCAGCGATTGCTGTAGATACTCATGTATTCCGCGTAGCTAATCGATTAAAATTGGGTATTGCAAAAACGCCGGAAGAGATGGAGAAAAAGCTGCAAAAGGCTATTCCTAAAGAGGATTGGGCTGCAGCGCATCATTGGTTGATTTATCATGGCCGTAAATTATGTAAGGCTCGTAAGCCATTATGTGAAGAATGTTTTTTAAATCATTTATGTCCTTCAGCTGGAAAGGTTTAATATGAAAGTAAATAACGAAGAATTTATTGCCCTTTGTGCGACTCATGGCATTGAGGGGATTGATATTGTAAATGAGTTAATGCGTTTTAAAGTACTAGATCAACTGATTTCTAGTAATGCTAGCTCTCGTGAGTGGGGTGTAACGGCAGATGATTTATATGCGTTAGCAGAAAAATCCACAGTCGAGTCTTTTGGTCCTGTTCCATATGATTTGAATACATTCCAAGCTCTATATGGTCCATCCTTTAGAGTTGAATTATTTGATTTCATTAGTGATACAGGTATCTTGGATGGTCTCGATGTAGGCACTATTTGGGAAACTCCTGTTCGTGAAAGTATCGAAGCTCATAGCAAAACGGGAGAACTCGTTCTTTATGCTTATGTAGAAGAATATGCAGGTATGGTGGAAGAGATTCTTCAATCTTATGAAGATAAAAAAGTCGTTCTTTATACGGCGTCTCCTGTGTGCTATAGCATTTTGACACGTTTATATCCGATGGCGCAAATTATTAATCAATGGCCTCATCGTAGCTATTTTGATCATATCTTTACAGGTACAGTTGGCATGTTCCAATCTTCTGAAGATATTGTGGAAGAAGTGGCAAATGGACTACATAATCTTGTTCCAGAAGGGACTGCACAATTATTCTTACCTGCTACAATGGCACAAAACCAATTGGGCTTAAATAATATGGCGTTGCAATTCTTCTTGAATCAAAAGCGTGTAGAAGCTATTCGTGAATGGACACCATTAGGGGCTTATGAAATTGTATATGGTAAATACGATGTTAAAAAGATGCGCGTTGGCCTTCGTGAACGCGTAGGGGATGAGTGGAAAACAATTAACTATATTCCATTGCCTCATGGCGTATTTGCTCAATTACCTGTTTTCACAGTATTAAATTATGGTTTGTCTTTACGCTCTATTTTGTTGCCAGGCGGTCAAACTGATGTAGCCTTAGGTCAAGATGGTATTTACTGTATCGATAGCCGTGTTTCAGAATTAGGCCGTAATGCTCTCATTGAAAGTGGCGCATATTTCCTTACATTTAAACGCTATGCGGATCATGTAGATGTAGATATTACTACAGAGGCACCAGCAGAGGATATTTATTGGATGTTCCCAGATGCTGAATTGGCATATATGTGGTATGCATACTTCTGTAGCACTACTGGACAAACATTGATCCAAGAAATTTCCATGCTTGTTCAAACAGATGAGTCCTTCGGCTATATGCTTAGTAGCGTGCGTCGTCGCGTATTAGATGTTAATAATGAAGCCCAATTAATTTCAGCTGTACAGGATGCTGATGAAGCCTATATTAAGGCTGTTACAGAAGCAACAGCAAATTGGAAATCTACGGTAGATGAATTAGGTGCTCAAGTAATGCCTCCTACTACCTCTATAGATATTGAAGACTATAGCGATTATAAAAACTAATTGTAAAAGTACAGTATTTAGTTTAAAATATATCGTATCCTAAAAAATATGAACTACTAAATATAGTAGGTATGAAACATACTACACAGATGTGTAAGAAAGGAGGACTGACTCATGGCAGTTATTAATTTTGAAATCTTCAAAGTTATCGGTACTTTATCTGAAGATAAAGACGGTTGGAAAAAACAATTAACATGTACTAGCTGGGGTAAATATAATCCTAAGTTTGACCTTCGCGCTTGGGATAGTGAATATACAAGCATGAAGAAAGGTATTACCCTTTCTTTAGAGGAGCTCATCGCATTGCGTGATATCCTTAATGAAAGTGACTTAGAGACCATTCTAGCTGAGTCTATTGAAGAAAAACAAGCATCCAAGGAATAGTATTGGTAACTTGCATTTGTACAAGTGTCATGCTATAATCTATAAGAATAATATTGATTGTCGGAAAGAGGTGTATAGAATGAAACAAGGTATTCATCCAGACTATAAAGAAGCTACAGTAACTTGCGGTTGTGGCAACACATTCAAAACTGGCTCTGTAAAAGAAGACCTTCGTGTAGACGTTTGCTCCAAATGCCATCCGTTCTTCACTGGTCAACAACGCGCAGCTCAAGCTCGTGGTCGTATTGAACAATTTAACAAACGTTACGGCAAATAATTTGTCATGTAATGTAGCATCTATGGGCAGGGCTATGAGCTCTGCCTCTATTTGTTTATGAGAGGAGCTCTTGTGAACACAGAACGTATTAAAAAGTTTGTCGGTGGACAAGCTGTGATCGAAGGTGTCATGATGAGGGGCCCTGGCGTTACAGCAACAGCTGTACGAGAACCAGCGGGAACCATTGTAGTTCAAAAAGAGCCTACAAAATCTATTGCTGACACATATCCAATTTTGAAAAAACCATTTCTTCGGGGCTGTGTAGCTCTTTATGAATCCATTCTAATTGGCATGAAGGCCTTGTCCTTCTCTGCTAAGGCCGCTGGTGATGAAGAGGAAGAAATGTCTAATAGTGAAATTGCCATTACAATGGTTATTTCCACCATCTTTGCGATAGCTGTATTTTTGGCATTGCCTACATTTATCGTAAAATTTATTCCTGGTGTACAGGATAATCATGTTGTATTAAATCTCATTGAAGGTGTCATTCGTTTAGTACTTTTCCTACTCTATATTTGGGGGATTGGACTTACGAAGGATATTCAACGAGTTTTCCAATATCATGGGGCAGAGCATAAAACGATTCATACTTATGAATTAGACTTGCCTCTCACTGTAGAAAACGTTCGCAAACAAAGTCGCTTACATCCGCGATGTGGCACAAATTTCTTACTTATCGTTATGGTTGTAAGTATTTTTGTATTTGCTTTTTTAGGTTGGCCTAATTTGTTAGAACGTATCGTAAGCCGCGTACTTCTTATGCCCGTAGTGGCAGGTATTGCGTACGAGGTTATTCGTCTTGCTGGTCGTAGTGAGCATTCCTTGGTGCAAGCTCTTATTAAACCTGGTCTTGCATTACAATACATGACCACACGTGAACCAGAAGATGATCAAATTGAAGTAGCTATACGTGCTCTTGAAGAGGTTCGCCCTCCTGAGAGTGATGCTTATGAAGAGGAATAAACATGCTAGTAGATAAATTACAAGTTATTGAAGATAAATTTATGGACCTGGAGCAGCGCATCAGTGACCCTGAAGTGATTGCGCGCCAAGATGAGTGGCGTAAATTAACACGTCAACATGCTCAATTATCTGAAACAGTTGAAACATTCCGTACTTATAAAAAAGTATTAGCTGGTATTGATGAAGCTATGGAAGTTATTGAAGATAAATCCATGGATGAAGAATTCCGCGAAATGGCACAAGAGGAATTGAAAGATCTAAAACCTCAAAAAGAGGAATTAGAAGAGAAGTTGCAAATTCTTTTATTGCCTAAAGACCCTAATGATGATAAGAACATCATTATCGAAATTCGCGGTGGTGCTGGCGGCGATGAAGCGGCATTATTCGCAGGCGATTTGTTCCGTATGTACACAAAATATGCGGAAAGCCAAGGCTGGCGTTGTGAGATTATCGATGCCAATGAGCCTGAATTAGGTGGCTTTAAAGAGGTTATTTTCTCTGTAGATGGTGAAAATGTATATTCTAAGATGAAATTTGAATCTGGTGTACATCGCGTACAACGTGTACCTGCTACAGAAACACAGGGCCGTGTTCATACGTCTACCGTTACTGTGGCTGTATTACCAGAGATGGAAGATGTTGATATTGAAGTTAATGAAAAAGACTTAAAAATCGACACATATCGTGCTAGTGGTGCGGGCGGTCAGCATATCAATAAGACTGAGTCTGCTGTTCGTATTACACACTTACCTTCTGGTATTGTTGTGGCATGCCAAGACCAACGTTCTCAATTACAAAACCGTGAAAAAGCTATGCGTGTATTGCGTGCTAAATTGCAAGACCAAGCTGAACAAGAGGCTATTTCTAGCATGGCAGCAGACCGTAAGAGCCAAGTTGGTACTGGTGACCGTAGTGAACGTATTCGTACTTATAACTACCCTCAAGGCCGCGTAACAGACCATCGTATTAATTTAACATTGTATAAATTAGATGCTATTTTAAATGGCGATTTAGATGAAATCATTCAAGCCTTAAATGCTGCTGACCAAGCGGCAAAAATGCAGGAGGCTAATACAAATGTATAAGGAGATTTGGACAATCGGTCGTATTCTCCAGTGGACAGAGCAGTACTTTCAAAGCAAGGAGATGGATACACCTCGACTTGATGGGGAAGTACTGCTTTCTCACGTTTTAGGCAAGGATCGTATTTATCTATATACTCATTATGACCAACCGCTTATTCAAGAGGAACTCGATGCTTTTAGACCTCTCGTTCAAGAACGGGCCAAGGGTCATTGTGTAGCGGCCATAATTGGGGAAAAGGACTTTATGGGATTGACCTTTAAGGTTAATGATAAGGTGTTGATTCCACGACCTGATACGGAAACCTTAATTGAGCATGTACTAGGTACGTACGCAAAAGATAGTGAGGTACGTATTCTTGATGTATGTACGGGCCCTGGTACGATATTACTCAGTCTATTACACTATTTGCCGAATGCGTGTGGTGTAGGTCTTGAAATATCTACGGATGCCTTGACAGTGGCTGAGGAAAATAGTGAAAGATTTAGCTTAAATGATCGTGTTCAATTGTTAGAGTCTGATATGTTTTCTGCCTTAGATGGTAAAGCTGAAAAGTTTGACCTCATCGTATCGAATCCACCATATATCCGTACAGGGGATGCTAAATTATTGTCTCAGGATGTATTAAATGAGCCTCATATTGCTTTGTTTGGTGGTGAAGATGGATTAGAATTCTATCGTATTTTAGCTAAAGAATGTGGAACATATTTAAAACCACAAGGCCGTATAGCCTTTGAAATAGGTTACGATCAAGCAGAAGAGGTAAAGGCTTTATTAAAAGAAGCTGGTCATTACTCCAACATTCAGTGTATCGCTGATCTTGGTGGTAATAACCGTGTTGTAACCGCAGTATATGAGGGATAATATGGATACTCAAATTATTACAAATCCATCAGAACAAGAACTAGATATGCTCGCTCGCGCTTTACGTAATGGCGAATTGGTGTCCATTCCTACAGAAACTGTATATGGACTCGGTGCTAATGGCCTTGACCCAGAGGCAATGGATAAAATCTATGCTGCGAAAGGTCGTCCTTCAGATAATCCCCTTATTTTGCATGTTCCTAATAGTGAAAGTATAAAACCTTTGGTAACAGCGGTTTCAAAGACGGCACAACTATTAATGGATACGTTTTGGCCAGGGCCATTAACGATTACATTGCCTAAATCTGATTTAGTGCCAGATCGTGCTACTGGTGGATTACCTCGCGTGGCATTGCGTTGCCCTGATCATAAGGTATGCCGTGCATTATTAGAACGCGCTGGTGTACCTGTAGCGGCTCCTAGTGCAAATATATCTGGTCGTCCAAGTCCTACAACGGCACAAGATGTTTACCATGATATGAATGGCCGTATTTCCTACATTTTAGATGCTGGTCCATGTACGATTGGTGTAGAGTCAACTGTAGTGGAAGTACATGATGATAAGGTCATTATATTGAGACCGGGCGGAATTACAAAAGCTCAACTTGAAAATGTTGTGGCTACTGTTGAGTATGATACTGCTCTAGTTAATGCTACCACTAAGCCTAAGGCTCCTGGTATGAAGTATACGCATTATGCGCCTGATGCACCTATGACAGTTGTTGTAGGTAATCCAGAGGTCATAGCATCTACGTTTAAGGAGCTTTCAGAAGGTATAGAAGGTCCTATCGGTTGTTTGGTCAGTCATGAAACGTATGATCTGATTAAAGGGGATACACGCTTTATGTGTCATTGTTTTGGTCATTATGGTGATGCCTTATCATTAGGCCATGATTTTTACAAAAGCCTATTACATTTTAACGAAAATCATGTTACCTTAATCTTAGCAGAAGGTGTTAATGATGATGGTTTTGGCGTTGCTATTATGAATCGTATGGAAAAGGCATCTAGTCACCATATCATTTATAAGTAAATTTACTAGCATAAAAATGTCCACTGATAATAGAAATATGTCTTTACATATTGGATGAATTTGCTATAATGTATAAAGTAATCACAAAATGTGATTAAGTAAGGATGTTATTATGAATATTTTATTTGTGTGTACCGGTAATACTTGCCGTAGCCCTATGGCTGAAGGTATTACACGGGCCCTTGCAGCGGAGCAACATAAGGATGTGACGACTGTATCAGCGGGTCTATTTGCCGCCTATGGAGCAAAGCCAACTGAACAAGCCGTTGAAGCTATCCGTTCCATTGCAGATATTTCTGATCATGAATCGAGACCATTGACAATGGAACTCGTGAATGCAGCAGATCTTATCATTGGTATGACGAAAGATCACAAATCTGTACTACTTCGACAATTCCCGTTTGAGGAAGGTAAAATCAAAACGATTTCCGAGTGGGGTGGTCAAGATGGTGATGTTACGGACCCATATGGATTTGATCAAACCGTATATAATCAATGTGCGGAACAAATTTATCACTTAGTAGAGGCTGGTCTTAGATCAGTGCCTCAGAAGGCGTAGGAGATGAAATTATGAAAGTTGCAATCGGTTGTGATCATGGCGGATTACATTTAAAAGCATCCGTTAAGGAATTATTAAATGCATTGGGACATGAAGTAGAGGATTTTGGCTGTCATACGGCTGATTCTTGCGATTATCCTGATATTGCTGTACCTGTGGCAAATGCAGTCGTATCTGGTCAAGCAGACAGAGGTATTTTGATTTGTGGTACTGGTATTGGTATCGGTATTGCAGCAAATAAGATTGCAGGTATTCGCGCTGCTCTTTGTCATGATACATTCTCTGCTCATGCATGTCGTGAACATAATGACGCAAATATTCTCACTATGGGGGAACGCGTTATTGGTCCTGGCCTAGCTAACGATATTGTAGCCATCTTTATGGAAACAGAGTTCGAAGGTGGTCGTCACGCACGCCGGGTAGAGAAAATTAAAGCATTAGAGAAATAATACATCATTACCTATATATATTCGTTTTGCACGAGGAGGATACTCATGAGTTTCTTAGAAAAACAAGACCCTAATATTCAAGCTGTTATCAATCAAGAATTAGCACGCCAACGCGATAAATTAGAAATGATCGCTTCTGAAAACTTTGTTTCTCAAGCAGTAATGGAAGCTCAAGGTAGCGTATTGACTAACAAATATGCAGAAGGGTATCCTGGTAAACGTTATTATGGCGGTTGTGAAAATGTTGATGTTATCGAAACATTAGCTATTGAACGTGCAAAACGCTTGTTCGGTGCAGAACATGCAAACGTACAACCTCACTCTGGTTCTCAAGCAAACTTTGGCGTGTATTTCGCATTATTACAACCAGGCGACACTATTGTGGGTATGAACTTGTCCCATGGTGGTCACTTAACTCATGGTTCTCCAGTTAACGTATCTGGTACATATTTCAACGTAGTACCTTACGGTGTAGATGCAGAAACTCAACAAATCGATTATGATGAGTTCCGTAAAATCGTATTAGAAGCTAAACCTAAATTGATCATTGCTGGTGGTAGTGCTTATAGCCGTCAAATCGACTTCAAAAAAATGGCTGATGTAGCTCATGAAGTTGATGCTATCTTCATGGTAGATATGGCTCACTTTGCTGGTCTTGTAGCAGCAGGTTTACATCCAAACCCAGTAGAATATGCTGATATCGTTACTACCACAACTCATAAAACATTGCGTGGTCCTCGTGGTGGCATGATTCTTTGCAAAGAAAAATATGCTAAAGCAATCGATAAAGCAATCTTCCCTGGTATTCAAGGTGGTCCATTGATGCATGTTATCGCTGCTAAAGCGGTTGCATTTGGTGAAGCATTACAACCAGAGTTCAAAGTATATGCACAACAAGTTATCGATAATGCAAAAGCATTGGCTGCTGCATTGCAAGAAAAAGGCTTAACAATCGTTTCTGGTGGTACAGATACTCACGTTATGTTGGTAGATGTACGCAATACTGGTTTAACAGGTAAAGAAGCAGAACATTTACTTGATGAAGTAGGTATTACATGTAATAAAAATACAATTCCATTCGATCCTGCTAGCCCATTTGTAACAAGCGGTATCCGTCTTGGTACACCAGCGCTTACAACACGTGGCTTACAAGTAAAAGATATGGAAGAAATTGCGGATATCATTGCAACTGTACTTAAAAATCCTGAAGATAAAGCAGTTCATGAAGAAGCAAGCAAACGCGTAGCAGCACTTTGCGAAGCGTATCCATTGTACTAATCTTTGGATTAATCTTATTAAAATTACATAAGGCTTAAATACGATAAAAGGGATGTGTATTATCACATTCCTTTTAATATTTTTATGGCATGATTTATGATTCTGTGATAGAGTAATTATGAAAGTTATATGGATACCAATAGGGTACGTATATTGTATTATAGGAGGACAGTCATGAAAGTTAATGTTATGACACATCCATTGATTCAACACAAAGTTACATTGATGCGCGATGTAGAAACAGGCTCTAAAGATTTCAGACAATTACTGGATGAAATTACGATGTTGATGGGCTATGAAATTACACGTAGCTTACCATTAGAGGATGTAGAGGTTCAAACACCTTTAACTAAAATGACTGGCAAACGTATTGCAGGTAAAAAATTGGGTATTATTCCAATTCTTCGTGCTGGTCTTGGTATGGTAAATGGTATGCTTAACTTGATTCCAACTGCAAAGGTTGGTCATATCGGCTTATATCGTGATCCAGAAACATTAAAACCAGTAGAATACTACTGCAAGTTACCTTCTGACGTAGGTGAACGCGACTTCATCGTAACAGACCCAATGCTCGCTACTGGTGGTAGTGCGGCAGCAGCTATTACCTTGCTAAAAGAAAAAGGCGCTAAAAACATTAAATTAATGTGTCTTGTTGCGGCTCCTGAAGGTGTGGAAGCAGTAAATAAGGAACATCCTGAAGTTCCTATTTACGTAGCGGCTCTTGATGAAAAACTTAATGATCATGGTTACATTTTGCCTGGTTTAGGCGATGCTGGTGACCGTATCTTCGGTACAAAATAAAATAAACATATACAAACGACATAATTTAGGTACAAAGTTGTATAAAATCCCTAAATTATGTCGTTTTCTACGTATAAAGTCTTGAATAAAATCTACATAGGGTATACAATACAAATGTAAAAGTATTTTTTTATTTTAGGTGGGACGAATTTTGTTCACATGGGACGAAAAACGATTCATACAATCCCAACGGGTAAAGGAGGGACCCGATGAACGAGTTTCTAATGATATGTGAACGTATTGTTCCTGAAATCGTTAGTGTATTAAAGGAGCGATACAAAATATTAAACCACCTAGTTTATGAAGAGCCTATAGGCCGTAGAACATTAGCTACTGCAACGGACCTTCCAGAGCGAACCGTAAGAAGTCATATTGAGCTAATGCGTGCTAATGGTCTTGTAGACATTTATAAACCAGGGATTTTTCTCACTGATGAGGGACATGCAATTGTTCCAAAGTTGCGAAATTTTTTAAATGAATTAGATCGTATTAACGAGCTAGAACATCGATTGACTGAAGCGCTTCATATCGATAGGGTTATCATCACTCCTACAGAAGGTACGTTGATGGTGAAAAAACTTGGCTTTGCAGCAGTAAAGTTATTACAGGAGTTATTAAAGCCTGACTTTGTAGTCGCTATCAGTGGTGGTAGTACAATGGCTGCAGTAGCTGAGGAAATGCCTGTATTACCATTTAATCCTATTGTTGTACCGGCCCGTGGTGGCGTTGGTGAGGTTGTAGAATATCAAGCTAACGTAATTGCTTCGGTACTTGCTGAACGGCTTCGCGGTACCTATAAAATGCTCCATTTGCCTGATGGACTTTCACAAGACTCATTGCATATGCTCATGACTTGCGAACCTCAAATCAAGGAAATTGGTGATCTTATTAGTAGGACTGACGTACTCTTGTTTGGTATTGGTACAGCTATGAGAATGGCGGATCAACGCCATATAGCTGATGATGTGCGTAAGCAGTTAGTAGATAATCATGCTGTTGGCGAAGCTCTTGGTCAATATTGCGATATAGATGGTAAGTTGATTTATTCCACTAATAATATTGGTTTATCACTTCCAGATGTTGCAAAAATTCCAAATGTGATCGCTGTGGCTGGTGGACAAGATAAATCGAGTGCTATTGTAGGTGTTATGAGAGCTTGTCAAAAAGGCATACTAATCATCGATGAGCAAGCTGCAGAAGGCATGCGTCAATTGTTACAAATTTCAGCATTATAAATGAAGTTAGTAGTTAAATATTTTGTTAGAATATTTTTGTTATTAGGAGGATCTAACAATGGCAGTAAAAGTTGGTATTAACGGTTTTGGTCGTATTGGTAAATGTGTAGTACGTGCAGCGATTAATAATCCTGACGTAGAGGTTGTAGCAATCAATGCTACTGGCGATAATGAAGGTACTGCATTATTGTTAAAATATGACTCTGTTCATGGCACAATCCCTAATGAAGTAACATTTGATGATGACAATATCTATGTTGACGGTAAAAAAATCCGCGTATTCCATGACCGCGATGCTTCTAAATTGCCTTGGTCTGAAGAAGGCGTTGAAATCGTTATGGAATGTACTGGTAAATACCGTGACGCAGAAGAAGCAAAAGTTCATTTGAATCAACCTACTGTAAAAAAAGTATTGATTTCTGCACCTGGTAAAAACGAAGACTTAACTATGGTTATGGGCGTTAACCAAGATATGTATGATCCTGCAAAACATCACATTATCTCTAATGCATCTTGTACAACAAACTGCTTGGCTCCATTTGCTAAAGTTTTATGCGATGAATTCGGTATCAAACGTGGTATGATGACTACAATTCATTCCTATACAAATGACCAAAAAATTCTTGATGCACGTCATAAAGACCCTCGTCGTGCTCGTGCAGCAGCAATGTCTATCATTCCTACAACAACTGGTGCAGCAAAAGCGGTTGCAAAAGTATTGCCTCAATTGAAAGGTAAATTAGACGGTTTCGCATTGCGCGTTCCTACTCCAGATGTATCTGCTACAGATCTTGTTTGCGAACTTGAAAAACCAGCTACTAAAGAAGAAATCAATGAAGCATTCCGCAAAGCAGCAGCTGGCGAATTAAAAGGTATTCTTGGTGTATCCGATGTACCATTGGTATCCTGTGATTTCAGCTCTGATCCTCGCAGCTCCATTGTTGATGCTGATTTAACCATGGTTATGGATGGCAACATGGTAAAAGTTGTTTCTTGGTATGATAACGAATGGGGTTACTCTGAACGTCTTATCGATATGGCAGCATTCGTAGCAAGCAAAGGCTTATAATCCGGGAGGCTTTGATGAAACTAACAATCGATGGTTTACAAGTAGACAACAAAACAGTATTTGTTCGTGTTGATTTTAATGTTCCTATGAAAGACGGTGTCATCACTGATGACACTCGTATTCGTAGTGCATTACCTACTATCAATTATTTAATTGAAAAAGGGGCAAAGGTTATTCTTGCTTCTCACTTTGGTCGTCCAAAAGGGGAACGCAAACCGGAAATGTCTTTGGCACCATGTGCAAAACATTTATCTGAGCTTATCAATAAACCAGTAGCATTCGTAGATGACTGCATTGGCCCTAAGGTTGAAGAAGCTGTAAAAGCATTACAACCTGGCGATGTATTGATGCTTGAAAACTTGCGTTACCACAATGAAGAAACTAAAAATGACCCTGAGTTTGCTAAACAATTAGCATCTCTTGCTGATGTAGCTATCAACGATGCGTTTGGTGTTTCTCACCGTAATGCAGCATCCGTAGTTGGTATTGCTGATTATATTCCTATGGCAGCAGGCTTCTTGCTCAAAAAAGAAATTGAAGCATTAAGTGCAGCGGTTGTACATCCTAAAACACCTATGGCAGCAATCATCGGTGGTGCTAAGGTAACAGATAAAATTTCTGTAATTTCTAATTTATTACCTAAAGTTGATGTCATGATTATCGGCGGCGGCATGGCTAATGCTTTCATTAAAGCACAAGGTTGTAACATCGGTAGTTCCTTATTTGAAGAAGGTCAAGAAGCTATCGCTACAGACCTTGTTATGGAAGCACGTGTAGCAGGGGCTAAATTATTGACACCTATTGATGCTGTAGTAGCTGATGCTTTCAGCAACGATGCGAATACTAAAATCGTGGACGTTGATCAAATTGAAGACGGCTGGATGGTCTTAGATATTGGTCCAAAAACTCGCGAACTCTATGTAGAAGCATTGGCGCCAATGAAGACTATTATTTGGAACGGTCCTATGGGCGTATTTGAAATGGAAAACTTTGCAGCTGGTACAAATGCGGTAGCAAAAGCCGTAGCTGAATCCGATGCGATGACTATCGTTGGCGGTGGCGACTCTGTAGCGGCTATTGAAAAAAGTGGCTTAGCAGATAAGATTAGCCACATCTCCACAGGTGGCGGTGCATCTTTGGAATTCTTAGAAGGCAAAATCCTACCAGGTATTGCTGCATTGTCTGAGGCATAATATGAGAAAACCCATTATTGCAGGAAATTGGAAAATGAATGGCACCATTGCGTCTGGATCTATTCTGATCGAAGCGTTTAACAGCGTGTTACAAGATATGGAATTATCCTGTGATGTAGTTGTTTGCCCGCCTTTCACAGCTATTGAGCGTGCTGTAGCATTAACGCGTGATACAGCGATTGAAGTAGGCGCACAAACCATGGATTATCATGATGCTGGTGCATTCACTGGTGAAATTTCACCTCTTATGCTTACAGAGGTAGGCGTCAATTATGTTATCATTGGTCACTCTGAACGCCGTGAATATTATGGTGAAACAGATGAGACTGTAAATGCAAAGATTAAAAGTGCATTCCATCATAATTTGACACCTATTGTCTGTGTTGGTGAAAGTTTAGAACAACGTGAGTCCGGTCATACTCTTGACTGGATTACATCTCAACTTAAAGGTGCTTTGGTTGATGTTCCTAAAGAACAAGTTAGCCAATTGATTGTTGCGTACGAACCAATTTGGGCTATCGGTACAGGAAAAACAGCAACTGCTGATCAAGCTGAAGAAGTATGTAAAGAAATTCGCGATTACATACGCTCTTTATACGATGATGAGACTGCTGATGCTGTGCGTATCCAATATGGTGGTAGTGTTAAATCTGAAAATGCTCTCGAAATCCTAGGAGAACTTAATATTGATGGGGCACTCGTAGGTGGCGCATCTTTAGTTGTTGATGAATTTATTGATATTATTAAAGCGGCGAATCAAATAGGCGCTTAATATGAGGTTAAAAATGGCTAAATTAAAGGCTCCCGTAATGCTAGTCATCTTAGATGGCTTTGGTATGGGAGATCAATCAGATACAACCAATGCTGTAGTACAGGCGAAGCCGCACTGTTTTAATCAATTATGGGATATGTATCCACATACAAAATTAGAAGCATCAGGACTAGCGGTAGGCCTTCCAGAAGGCCAAATGGGGAATTCTGAGGTTGGCCATTTAAACCTGGGCTCTGGTCGCATTGTGTACCAAGATTTAACTCGTATCACTAAAGACGTTGAATCTGGCGAGTTTTATAATCGTCCTGTCATGCGTGAACTATATGATGAAGCAAAAAAACAAAGCTTACACGTTATTGGTTTAGTATCTGATGGTAATGTACATTGTTCCTTAGAACATATTAAAGCAGTTATCAAGGGTGCACATGATAATGGTATTGAACATGTATATGTACATGCACTGCTTGACGGGCGTGATGTAGCACCTCAATGTGCACAAGGTTATATCAAAGATTTAGAAGCATACATGACAGAACTAAACTGTGGTAAAATTGCCACCGTAAGTGGTCGCTACTATGCAATGGATCGAGATAATCGTTGGGACCGTGTGGAACTTGCTTACAATGCCATTGTACATGGTCAAGGTGAAAGAGCCGCATCAGCTTGTGAAGCGGTACAACAATCCTATGATAAAGATGCAGCTGATGAGTTTGTTCTTCCGACAGTGATTGATGCTGAAGGAACTATCAAGAATGGTGATGCTGTTATCTTCTGTAACTTCCGTCCAGACCGTGGACGTGAACTTACAAAAGCTTTAGTATTGCCAGAATTTGATGGTTTTAACCGTGAACTACTATCTTTGTATATGGCGACTATGACAAAATATGAAGATGGCTTGCCAGTACATATTGTGTACGAAAAGGACATCTTGTCAGAAACATTAGGCGAAGTACTCAGTGTAGGTGGCTATCGTCAATTGCGTATTGCTGAAACAGAGAAATATGCACATGTGACGTATTTCTTCAACGGCGGTAAAGAGGAACCATTTGAAGGCGAGGATCGTGTTCTCGTGAAAACTCCTCAAGTGGCAACCTATGATTTACAACCTGAGATGAGCGCTTATGAAGTGACTGATAAGGTTGTACAAGCCATTCAAGATGAAACGTATGACATGATTATCTTGAATTTTGCAAACCCAGATATGGTCGGTCATACAGGTAGCTTTGAAGCGGCTGTTAAAGCAGTTCAAGCAGTAGATACTTGTTTAGATCGCATCGTAGAGGCTATACGCAGTAAGAATGGCCACTTGTTGATTACGGCGGACCATGGCAATGCAGAGCTCATGGTTAACCATGAAACAGGTAAGGTGCATACAGCACATACAACGAACTTGGTACCGTTAATTTTAATGAGTGATACTCTAAAATCGGCTACATTAGAATCTGGTAAATTATGTGATATTGCTCCCACATTATTAGACTTGGCTGGCATAGAACAACCAAAATCCATGACTGGTCATAGTTTGGTAAAAAAAGCATAATATAGAGCTTTCACTATATTTATAGTTAATTAGAGTTATAACCTATATGGTTTTGCTCAATATATAATATCTGTCGCATGACAGTTATCCCATTAGATTTTTATGAGGTGAAGAAATGGCAGTAATTGAACAAGTCATTGCAAGAGAAATTTTAGATTCCCGCGGTAACCCAACTGTTGAAGTTGAAGTATGTTTAGAAGATGGCACTATTGCTACAGCAGCTGTTCCATCTGGTGCTTCCACAGGTATGTTTGAAGCCGTAGAATTACGGGATGGAGATAAATCCCGTTACTCCGGT
>NZ_UQYC01000010.1 GCF_900545205.1 uncultured Veillonella sp.
ACTGATTCCTGTAATTATCGGTATTTGTAAAAAAAGTGGTTTTAAACAAACTAAACTATTGATGCCTCTCGTATTTGCAGCGGCTATGGGTGGTAATATCTCTCTTATCGGCGCTCCTGGTAATATGATTGCTCAAGCAGGATTACAACAAGCAGGCTTAGGCTCCTTTAATTTCTTCGATTATGGTCTAGTAGGTTTACCAATCCTTATCGTAGGCACTATATTCTATGCTACAATTGGTAAACGTTTCTTACCAGATACTCCAAGTCATCAACCAGATGGTGCTTTTGAAGGTAATGATGATTATAGTCATGTGCCATCTTGGAAGAAATGGACTGCTGCAATCATATTGATTTTGACCGTCGCTGCTATGATTTTTGAAAAACAATTGGGCGTAAAACTTTATGTGAGTGCTTGGGTAGGTGCTCTCGTATTAGTAGCTACTAATGTTATTAGTGAAAGTGCAGCTGTTAGATCTATCGATATGAAAACGATCATGCTCTTCGCTGGCTCTATGGCCCTTGGGGATGCAATGGTTAAAACCGGTACTGGTTCTGTAATTGCGGATATTATCGTAAATAGTCTTGGTGCTAGTCCATCTCCAATCGTTGTGCTAGTAGTAATCTTTGTGCTTGGCGTATTTATGACAAACTTTATGTCTAATACGGCAACATGTGCCTTGCTAGTTCCTATCGGTCTTAGCTTAGCGGCTCAACTTGGATTTGATCCAAAAGCAGTGCTTGCAGCTATCGTAATTGCTAGCTCTTTAGCATATGCTACACCGATTGGTATGCCTGCCAACACTATGGTATACAATATAGCTGGTTATAGCTTCATGGATTATGTGAAAGCTGGTTTACCACTTATTGTAGTATCTAGTATAGTAGCACTTATTTTGTTACCAATCTTATTCCCATTCTAATAAGATAAAATAATTCTTCTTTAGAAAGAGCCCTAATGTATGTAACATTAGGGCTCTTTCTCATATGAGTAATAGGTAGGGAGAAACATATTAGATAACTTATACATATTAGACATATTACTAAATTTGTTAGTGATTACTATTAGACAATCAAGAGACTTTCACATATAATAGAGTAATGTAAGTGTATAAATATACATTCACAGTAGACAAATTTTAAAAATAGTATATGTCTTATAGTTGTTATATAGGTTTAATGTGGCCATTGTGCCGAGGAGGCTTTATGTTAAGCGATATTGAGATTGCCCAACAGAATAAAATGGAAAAGATTCAGGTTATTGCCGATAAATGCGGTTTAACACCTGATGATATAGAACAGTATGGTCATTATAAAGCGAAGATTTCCTTTGATGCCATTCGTCGTTTAGAATCCAAACCAGATGGTAAATTGGTGCTTGTTACGGCTATTACACCGACACCAGCAGGGGAAGGTAAGTCTACAACGAGTATTGGTCTCGTACAAGGTTTACAAAAAATCGGTAAAAATGCTATTGCTACATTGCGTGAGCCATCTTTAGGCCCTGTATTTGGTATTAAAGGTGGTGCAGCAGGCGGCGGTTATGCCCAAGTTGTACCTATGGATGATATCAACCTTCACTTTACAGGTGATATGCATGCCATTACGTCGGCAAACAATTTATTGTCCGCTATGATCGACAACCATATCCATCAAGGTAATGAATTGCAAATCGATTTGCGTCAATTATCCTGGACTCGTGTTCTAGATATGAACGACCGTGCTCTTCGCAATGTAACGGTTGCTCTTGGTGGTAAAGTATGTGGTTTCCCTCGCGAAGATCACTTCATGATTACTGTTGCTTCTGAAATCATGGCTATTCTTTGCTTAGCTAAAGATTTAGAAGATTTAAAAGAACGTTTTGGTCGCATTGTAATCGGTTGTAATTTAGCAGGTGAGCCTGTTTATGTTCATCAACTTGGTTGCCAAGGTGCGATGGCCCTTCTTATGAAAGATGCTATCAAACCAAATCTCGTACAAACCTTAGAACATACACCAGCCATCGTTCATGGTGGTCCGTTTGCGAATATCGCGCATGGTTGTAACTCCATCGTAGCTACAAAACTGGGCCTTAAATTAGGTGATATCGTAGTTACAGAAGCAGGCTTCGGTGCTGATTTAGGCGCTGAAAAGTTCCTCGACATTAAATGTCGTTACGGCGATATTTTCCCTGATACAATCGTTATCGTAGCTACATTACGAGCTCTTAAAATGCATGGTGGCGTACCAAAACAAGAGCTTAATACAGAAAATGTTGAAGCTGTTACTAAAGGTTTCAGCAACTTACAAAAAGCAATCGAAAACATGCGTTACTTCAATGTGCCTGTACTAGTAGCGATCAATAAATTTGCTACCGATACAGATGCGGAAATCGCTGAGTTAACTCGTTTGTGTAATGAATTTGGCGTACCTGTTGAGCTTAATGAGTGTTGGGAAAAGGGCGGCGAAGGCGGCATCGATATGGCGAAAAAGGTCGTTGAATTGCTTGAAGGTTCTAAACCAACACCTAAATTTGTATATGCTTTAGAAGATAGCTTAGAAGAAAAGGTAAATAAAATCGTTAAAACCATTTATGGTGGCGATGGCGTTATCTTTACAGATAAAGCTAAAAAGCAAATTAAACAATTAGCAGATTGGGGTCTCGATCGGCTGCCTGTATGTATGGCGAAAACACAATATTCCTTGTCTGATAATCCTGCGTTGCTCGGTGCACCAAAGGGCTTTACTATCACTGTATCCGATATTCGCGTTGCCAATGGGGCTGGCTTTATCGTATGCCGTACAGGTGATGTAATGGTTATGCCAGGTCTTCCTAAACGCCCTGCAGCTCTCAACATGGATATAGAAGCAGATGGTACGATTAAAGGTTTATTCTAATATTAAATACTTATAGTTAGTCTTTCTAAAAAGATTAACCTGTAAGACTAATTTTAATTAGAGTTATAGCGTTTTATTGTTTTAACTGTTACAGTTTTATAGTAATTATAGGGAGATAACAAGGTTCCTCTTGTTATCTCCTTTACATGGGGTATAGATATGAAATTGGTAGAACAAAAAGTGAGTGACTTTGTAGCCGCTACTGCATCTAAAGAGCCGACACCTGGTGGTGGTGCCATTGCGGCTTTAACAGCTGCAACGGGCGCTGCATTAGCTGAAATGGTGGCAAACTTAACCTTTGGTAAAAAAGGGTATGAAGAGGTTCAATCTGAAATGAAAGACCTTCAAGGTAAAGCAGAGGCCATTCGTAATCGCATGCTTGAGTTGTCTCAAGCTGATGCGGATGTATTTAATATCTTTATGAATGCATTAGGTTTGCCAAAGAATACTGATGAAGAAAAGGCTACACGCAGTGCAGCTATTCAGCAAGCCTATAAAGATGCGGCTATGGTGCCCTTTGAAATTGGTGAGTTAGCGTATCAGATCTTTGATTTAGCGGATTTGGCATCTCGCAAGGGCAATCAAAACCTCATTACCGATGGTATTATTGCTGCTATTAATGCTCGTGCTGCCGTAAAGGCGGCATTCTTAAATGTACGTATCAATTTATCTGGAATTAAAGATGAAGTGTTTGTAACTGATATAACTGCAAAAATGAATGCTATTGAAAAAGATCTTGATGCTAAAGAGGCGGCTATTATAGGTTTATATGCATAACTAGCTAAAAATAGCATATTAAAACAACTATATGTACGACTGGATATATTTATAAATAATCCTGAATAATTTCGAACGATTTACATTTTTAGAAATGTAATGTTCGGAAAAACCAAAAGAGAGGACTTATTATTGCTTTTAGAAATAATAAGCTCTCTTTTTGTATTGTTAAAATCCGAACGATAGTGTAAAATAAATGGGTGTTATTTCGAGGTTTGATGTAGGAGACATTATGACAGATCAAAAACAAATGAATACGGTCGATAGTATGCTGCCGATACCACAGCTCTTTGCCTTTGGTTTACAGCACGTATTGGCCATGTATGCAGGCGCTGTTGCCGTACCTATTATCGTGGCACAGGCCATGCATTTACCTGTGGAAGATTTGATTCGCTTAATTACAGCGGACTTATTTACTTGCGGTGTTGCCACATTAATCCAGACGTTAGGTTTTGGTAACATTGGTGGACGTATTCCAATGATCCAAGGGGTTACCTTTGCATCTGTAGGCCCTATGGCGATGATTGGTGCCCAGCATGGTATGACTGCTATTTACGGTGCCATTATCGTAGCCGGTTTATTTACATTCTTGATAGCGCCATTCTTTAGTCGTCTTATTCGACTATTCCCACCTGTAGTTACAGGTACAATTATTACTATTATCGGTATTAACTTGATGCCAGTTGCTATTAACTGGATGGGCGGTGGTGTAGGGAATCCACAATTTGGTAGTTTTACTAATATTGGACTCGGGTTCCTTACATTCTTAATTGTTGTATTCGTTTACAAATTTGCAAAAGGTTTCTTCAGTAATCTGTCTGTATTAATTGGTTTAATTGCAGGTACAGCTATAGCTTTTGCCATGGGTGTTACAAACTTTGACGAAGTTGGACGTTCCAGCTGGATTGCAGTTATTGAACCTTTCTATTTCGGTTTACCAACCTTTGATTGGGCTTCTGTTCTTTCCATGATTATCGTAATGCTTGTTGTTATGGTTGAAACCACAGGTGACAGTATTGCGATTGGTGAAATCGTAGATAAGCCAATTGGACGTAAAGAATTGGCATCTATCATTCGTGCTGATGGGGTATCCACTATTATCGGTGGTATTCTTAATAGCTTCCCATATACAGCATTTGCTCAAAACGTGGGCCTTATTGCTGTAACGGGTGTTAAGAGCCGCTTTGTAGTTGCTGCCTCTGGTGTGATTTTGATTTTGTTGGGATTATTCCCTAAATTAGCGGCCATCGTAGCTAGTATTCCAAATGCCGTATTAGGTGGCGCTGGTATTGCCATGTTTGGTATGATTGTTGCTAGTGGTATTCGTTCTTTAGGCAAGGTTAGCTTTGAAGGTAATCATAATTTAATGCTTGTAGCAATTAGTATTGGTGTGGCTATGATCCCTATTGCAGCGCCAAACTTTTATGCTAATTTCCCTGCTTGGGCACAAATTATTTTAAAATCTGGCATTACCTTTGGTAGTATTATGGCAATTTTGCTGAATTTACTACTTAATGGTGTTAATCGTGGTGATGAAATTAAAGAAATGGGTCGCCGATAAGACATATTATATGAGAACTCTGTTCCTTGGAGCAGAGTTCTTTTTTAGTGATTAAATTCATAGGAAATTTGTATGAATACTATGCTATAATAAATAGATAATTGTAGAATAATTTTGTGGTGCTTTCAGTAATACGAGAATCATAAAAAAATGGCTGCAATTACATGTTGAAATAAAGTTATGTATATATGGTATGTTCCCATAAGAAGGGAAGGGTTACATGGCAGACGGAAAAATTATTGCTATCTCTATTAGTGAGAAAAAAGGGCAAAAGAAACATAATATTGAATCCGCTAATCTTATTGTAGATCACGGTATGGAAGGTGATGCGCACGCAGGTAACTGGCATCGTCAAATCAGCTTGCTTGGCATTGCAAGTATAGATCATATGCGCGCTCAAGGGGCGGATGTTAAACCTGGTGATTTTGCAGAAAATATCACTGTTGAAGGCATGGTGCTTTATGAATTAGCTGTAGGCACTCAATTACAAGTTGGCAGTGATGTTATTCTTGAAATCACCCAAATTGGTAAGGAATGTCATCATGGTTGTGAAATCATGAAACAAGTAGGATCTTGTATCATGCCTACACAAGGAATCTTTGGTAAAGTCCTTAAAAATGGTACGATTCACGTAGGTGATGAAGTATCTATTATTAAATAGCTTTGTATTATAAACGAGGTGTGTTATGAAAGACGCATGGGGCCGTACAATTGAATATGTACGTCTGTCATTGACAGATGCGTGTAATTTTTGTTGTCCCTATTGCCGACCTGCTGAAATTACACCTCAAAGTCAAACACAATTATTATCAGTTGATGAATGGATGACTATTTTAGGTGCTTTCCATCGTATCGGCGTGAAAGCAGTGCGCTTAACTGGCGGCGAGCCATTGTTGTATCCTCATATTGAAGAGCTTTTAACCCGTATTAAGGATACTGGTTGGTTTGAAGATATCTCCATGACTACGAATGGTAGCTTACTCGCATCTCGAGCACAACGATTGAAAAAACTTGGATTGAACCGAGTGAATATTAGTCTTGATTCTCTTGAAAGTGATGCCTTTGCTACATGTGTAGGCAAAGAAGGTCAGCTGGATTCTGTGCTCGATGGTATTCGCAGTGCTATTAATGCAAACTTTAAATCCGTAAAGATTAATACTGTATTATCTCGTCATTGGTCTGATGAAGAAGTCAAATCTTTGTTACAGTATGTAGAAAAATGGCCTGTTGTATGGCGATTTATAGAATACATGCCATTCCAAGGTGATGCATTCCATGGACCGACCTTTGATGAGTGGCGAGCTCAATTGGAACGTGTAAGTGGGGGGCCTCTTACAGAGGTTCACTCTGTGTATGGTTTTGGTCCTGCTACGTATTTAGCGTTGCCAAGTGGAAAGGCTGTAGGCTTCATCTTTTCTATGTCTCATAGCTACTGTGATACATGTAATCGCGTACGTCTTACATCAGATGGGCAAATGCGTTTATGCTTGTTGCGTGATGATGAGGCTGATCTTGTATCTCTTGTGCGCAATGGGGCCACAGAGGAAGACTTAGCTTTGCATATTGAACGTGCGTTGCAACGAAAGCAAGAACGTCATGATGGCGTAGGTATGGAACAACCAGAACGTCCTATGTGGCGCATTGGAGGATAATATGGGATTTTTTGATTTTCTAAAACCAAGATCAAAGGAACATATTGAAGAATGTTGGCCTGGTGGCAAGATGCTTCAAGTCCATATCGAATACGATACACAATCTGCTGTCATTACCTACAAGGGGCGTTATGGATTGCAATTTAATGTGCCAAAGGCAGATGTGACAGATATTATCGTCAAAGAAGTAAGCCGTACGCATAGCGTTCTTCAACTGTATAGTGGTGCTGACTGTGTAGGAACTAGTGATATACTCCCTACAGAGGCTTGTAATACGATGAAGGATTGGCTAAGGCAATATTGATGTATATGTTTTATAGGAATGTAATAAATATTCTTTACATTCCTATAAAATAGGCATATAATTAGTCGTGTCATGGACCACTAGCTCAGCTGGCAGAGCACCTGACTCTTAATCAGGGTGTCCAGGGTTCGAACCCCTGGTGGTCCACCAAAATAAACCCGCACTACTGTGCGGGTTTTTCTTCTATATTTTAAGTATTTGTATGATCTGCAACTACTTTATGGACGGATATGCTTCATTTACTTACTATGACGTATTTTATAGACAATAAATGATTAAAAGTTTATTATATTAATAATAATAGTTTTTATCATTAGGAGGTTCTTATGGCAGTAGATGTTTCTAGAACACAAGATGTGTATAAAGATGCTGGACAAAGTGTTAACTTCACAACATTATTATTACATCGTAAAGATCGTGACGCTGAGCTAGAAGTAATTCAAGATATGGCGGACCGCATTCAAGCTATTAAACGCTCTGTTAGCATTCGTGCAAATGGTGAAGGTTTGGGCATTGCTTTTGGTTTCAGCCGTAAAGCATGGGATTATTTATTCCCTAATGCACCTGTACCAAAAGAGTTAGAAGACTTCCAAGGTATTAAAGGTGATAAACAAGACGTACCAGCTGTAGCAGCTGATTTATTCTTACATGTACGTTCCAATGATGAGTCCGTTACATATACTGTAGTGGATCAAATTATGGAGTTCTTACGTCCTATTACATTTGTAGTAGATGAAACTCATGGCTTCCATTATGAACAAGGTCGCGCCATCATTGATTTCGTAGATGGTACTGAAAACCCTGTTGGTCAAGAAGCTGTAGAGTGGGGCGTTATTGGCGATGAAGATCCTGAATTCATTAATGGCTCTTATGCATTTGCTCAAAAATATGAACACGATCTTGATGCGTGGCGTGCGCTTCCTACAGAAATGCAAGAAAAGTTCATTGGCCGTCGTAAATTCAGCGATATTGAGTTAGAAGATGATGAAAAAGATCCAGCAGCTCATAATGTAGTGTCTCAAGATAATCGCGATGATAAAGAACATAAAATCGTGCGCATGAATGTACCATTTGCTCAACCGGGTCAAGGTGTACGCGGTACATACTTTATTGGCTATGCTCGTTACTGGGATGTAACTAAAACAATGCTTACTAATATGTTTACGCAAAATGATAAATTGCTTGATTATTCCAAACCTATTACAGGCATGCTCTTCTTCATTCCATCCCTTGATACATTGGATGCAATTGCAGAAGGCGAATTATAATCCGCATAGCTAGTTTATGCATGATTTATATGGTTTGTATGCTCAGTTTTGTTAGCAGCATATAATTTGAGTGAAAATATCATATAAACTCTATAGAAGCGCTCCTTTTAGGGGCGCTTTTATGCTATAATAAATCTATTAAACTCGTAAAATCCATTGTAGTTATGAATGAGGTATTCCATGAATTATACTAGCACCCGCGGTACCGTTGCGGTAAATGAAACATATGCATTGTTGCACGGCTTGGCAGAGGATGGTGGTCTATATGTACCATCTTTATTCCCTACAAACTGCTTAACTTACAATGATGTGAAAGATAAAAATTATCAAGAGGTAGCAGCTATTGTATTATCTAAGTTGTTCCCATGCTTCTCTGAAGCTCATTTAAATGAAATGATCAATTCTGCATACTCTGATGCTAATTTCAGTACTCGTGATATTGCACCATTACATTCCTTATTAGAAAAGGTTTCTGTACTGGAATTATTCCACGGCCGTACACAAGCTTTCAAAGATATGGCGTTGTCCTTATTCCCATATCTATTGGTGGCGGCAAAAGAAGCAGAAGGTGAGAAAAAAGAGGTTCTTATCTTAACGGCTACATCTGGTGATACTGGTAAAGCAGCCCTTGAAGGCTTTAAAGATGTACCTGGTACACATATCCAAGTATTCTACCCAACAGATGGTGTAAGTCCTATGCAAGCAGAACAAATGCAAAAGCAAGAAGGGAAGAACGTTAACGTAACGGCTATTCATGGTAACTTTGATGATGCTCAACAATTCTTGAAACGCTTATTCGTTGATAAAGCTACAGCAGAAGAGGTTGCGGAAAAAGGTGTGATGTTCTCCAGTGCGAACTCCATTAACATCGGCCGCTTGGCACCTCAAGTGGTGTACTATGTAAATGCCTATGCTGAGCTCGTAGCACAAGGTGCTATTCACGAAGACGAAGCTTTCAACGTAGTAGTGCCAACAGGTAACTTTGGTAATATCTTGGCTGCGTACTATGCTAAAAAAATGGGTATTCCTATTGGTAAATTGATTTGTGCATCCAACCAAAACAATGTGCTCACTGAGTTCTTTGAAACTGGCACATACGATATGAATCGTCCATTCTATACAACGATTTCTCCATCTATGGATATTCTTGAATCCTCCAACTTTGAACGTTTCTTGTACTATATTTCTGGTGAAGATAGTGAACGTACCGCTGGTTGGATGAAAGATCTTAAAGCAACAGGTAAATTGACTGTAAATGAAGAAGAGTTCAGTCGTGTTAAAGCTAATTTCGCAGGTGCTTATGTTGATGACGAAGAAACAAAAGCCATCATTGAACAAGTGTACAACTCCTATGGTTATGTAATGGACCCTCATACGGCGGTAGCTATGGGTGCATACATGAAGGAATTAGAAAAACATCCTGAAGATGGTGCACGCCATACAATTATTGCGTCTACTGCACATCCATTTAAATTCCCTACAGCCATTTGCGAGGCTTTAGATATCAAATTGGGTGATACACCGTATGAAAGCTTAGATAATATTTCTGCTGTAACGGGTGTAGCATTCCCTAAACAATTGGAAGCTTTGAAATCTAAACCATTGCGTTTCACAAAAGCAATCGATAAAGAGGATATGAAACAAGAAATTCTTGATTTTGTAGATACATTCTCTAAATAATACGATGCCGCCTTTCGTTAGAAGGGCGGCATATATTTTGGCTTTGTGAACTCTGTATCTTCTGTATATCGGATTGCTTATATAGATAATACAGGACAGTAATTATGTAGTTACATTATAGTAGAAGTGTATAGGGAGGTAGTATGGCTAAAAAAGGCCTTATGTACGCATTGTTATCGGCTCTTTTGTTGAGTACAATGAATTTATTCGTAAAGATGCTAGGCTCTAATATTCCTTCTGGGGAAATTGCCTTTTTCCGTGGCTTATTTGGTACTGTAGCGGTTCTTATCGTTATGTATACCCAAGGCATCCGATTCTCTAAAGAGGATAGAGGACATCTACTAATGCGCGGTTTATACGGCGGCTTTGGCATGGTTTGTAACTTTATTGCCTTAGTGCATTTAAAGTTATCTGATGCAACGATTTTATTTCAAACATCAGGTATATTTGTATTGATATTTAGCGCCTTATTTCTTAAAGAACGGGTACCTAAAGGGGCTGGGAAATGGCTTCTTTTGATCTTTGTAGCTGTAATGGTTATGGTAAATCCATTTAGCTTTACTGGCTTTACTTGGTTTGCCTTAGTAGCTATTTTAGGGGCTGCTTTATCTGCGGCTGCGTATACAACGATTCGCCTTATATCTAAGCGAGGTAAACATAGTAATTTTGAAATTATGGCGTATTTTATGATTACAGGTATGATTGCAGGACTTGTTACAACTGACAAACTCGTTATGCCTCAAGGCACAGATTGGCTTATCATCTTGGCGATTGGTGGTATTAGTGTAGTGGCTCAGTTCTTCTTGACTGGTGCCTTTGTTACAACTAATGCTGTAGTGGCTCAATTTCTACAATATGTTGGCGTATTCATTAGTTCCTTCTATGGATTTCTGTTCTTTGGTGAAAGCTTATCCATCGAAACCGTTGGGGCTGGTATTGCCATGTTTGTGTCCTCTGTTATGCTAGCACGCCTTAAAGAGCAAAGTGGTCCTTTGCGTGAAGGCAAGGTTATAGAGGATAAAATTAAATAAATGTCGAATATATACAATATCAAACGTTGTATGACAGTGGGGGTGCTGATCACATTCGTGATTGGCACCTTTTAACATGGTGCGAAAAGTACGCATAAACACTGATTTATTACAATTTTAGATAGATCTATGAAAAACTATATTAAATAAATTCGAAAAACTACATCGAAAAATATTGACATCTCTTCATCTTTCCTTTATGATTAGTACAGTTATTAACGCATTCTCAATTAAGTGTATCTAGGAGTAGTGAGAACATGAAAGAATTTTTGAACGATTTTAAAGCTTTTGCATTCAAAGGTAACATGATGGACCTAGCTATTGGTATGATTATTGGTGCTGCTTTCACAGCGTTGGTTAACTCCGTTGTAAGCAACTTGTTCATGCCTATTATCAGCTTGTTCACAGGCGGTATTGATTTCAGTAACTTGTACTTGCCATTAAATGCTGCATCTAAAGATGCATTCATGGCTGGTGCTGATATTAATACAGCTCGTGCAGTTGGTTCTGTATTGCCATACGGTACATTCATTACTGATTTGATTCAATTCTTAATCTTGGCGTTCGTTGTATTCTTGATGGTTCGCGCATTAGCTAAAATGATGAAAAGTGCGAAAGAAGAAGAGGCAGCTGAAGCACCTACAACTAAAGAATGTCCATTCTGTAAAACAGAAATTCACATTGATGCAGTTAAATGTCCTAACTGTACAGCAGATTTGAAATAATTCAAATTTAAAGCTACATAAAAGGAGTAAGGCCTAGGCCTTACTCCTTTTTGTTGTATTACGCCAGCTTTCTAGTATAAAATATAAGTATATAATAGAAATATATAATATTAACTTTAACGCGAAATTCTTGAGCGTGTATTATAAGACGTTTTTGGAGGACTTATACATATGGAAAAAAAACCTCTAGTTGTTGTAAACGGTTTAGTCCGTAAAGATGCAATTGCTTATTTAAAAGAGCATGTAGATGTGCGCCAATGGACTGAAAAGACTGTAATGCCTCGTGAGACATTAAAGGAATGGCTCGTTGATGCGGATGGTTTGTGGTGTGTTCGCCCTTTAGATGTAGACGGTGATCTTGTAAAAAATACACCTAATTTAAAGGTTATTGCTCAAGCAGCTGTGGGTTATGATAATGTAAAAATTGATGAATTAACGGCAGCAGGTATTCCTTATGGCAATACGCCAGGTGTTCTTAATGAAACCGTAGCAGAGCTTGCTTTTACATTGATTGCCACTGCTAGTCGTCGTATTCTGGAAAATGCTAATTTCGTAAAAGAAGGACGTTGGGCTCAAAGACCATCGAATATTAAAGGCTTTGATTTGAGTCGCCGTACCCTTGGCATTATTGGGATGGGGGCTATTGGTGTATCTATTTCTCGTCGTGCTCGTGCCTTTGGTATGACTGTGGTATACCATAATCGTAATCAGCGTATTGATGACAAGATTCATAAAACTACGTATATGGAATTAGATGACTTGTTAGCTACTAGTGATGTAGTTTGTGTGATGGCTCCACTAACAGATGAAACATATCACATGTGTGATGAAGCATTCTTCAAAAAAATGAAGAATACTGCTTTGTTTGTTAATGTTGGCCGTGGACCTATCGTTGATACAGATGCTTTGATTAATGCCTTAAAAACAGGTGAAATCGATTACGCAGCACTTGACGTAACTGATCCAGAGCCATTGCCAGCAGATCATCCATTATTGGATGTTGAGAACTGTCTTATCGTACCACATATTGGTTCTTATACTGATCGTACGCGTTATGATATGTCTATTTTGACAGCTGACAATATTATTGCTGGCGTTCATAAGAAACCATTAAAGACCTGTGTTAATGAAGAAGTTAACTATAAGAAACCAGAAATGGATGTAGAGTCTGCCTTAGAAGAGCTTAAAAAAGCTGGTATAGACTTAGCTGATTTCGACTAATATCACAAGACCTCAAAAGATATGCGGTATTATGCAAAATATGGTAAAATAAAAGAATATTTATCCTATGGAGGTTAGAACGTTGGAACATAAAGATATTGAAAAAACTGTAGCTCCTGAAGAAGTTGTATCTGTTAACTTTATCGAAGCTATCATCAACAAAGATAACGAAACTGGCAAATACGGTGGTCGTGTGTTAACTCGCTTCCCACCAGAACCAAATGGTTACTTACATATTGGTCATGCTAAATCTATTTGTCTTAACTTTGGTATTGGCAAACAGTACAATGGCTTAACAAATCTTCGTTTTGATGATACGAATCCTGCAAAAGAAGATGTTGAATACGTAAACTCCATCATGGAAGATGTAAAATGGCTCGGCTTTGATTGGGCTGATGAACCACGTTATGCATCTGACTATTTTGGTCAAATGTACGAATATGCTAAGAAATTAATCACTCTTGGCAAAGCGTATGTAGATGATCAAACGGCTGATGAAATTAAACAAACCCGTGGCGATTTCTCTACACCTGGTGTTAATAGCCCATACCGCGATCGTAGCGTAGAAGAAAACTTGAAACTCTTCGAAGAAATGAAAGATGGTAAATACGCTGATGGTGAAAAGGTATTGCGTGCAAAAATCGACATGGCCCATCCTAATATCGTTATGCGCGACCCTGTTCTTTATCGTATTGTAAATGCAGAACATCATAACACAGGCAATGAGTGGAAGATTTACCCTATGTATGACTTTGCTCATCCTATTGAAGATGCTATTGAACGTGTTACACACTCTATCTGTACTTTAGAGTTTGAAGTTCATCGTCCATTGTATGATTGGGTACTTGAGGATTGGGATGATACTGAAATTCCGCAACAAATTGAGTTTGCTCGTTTAAATGTAACTAAAATGGTTATGTCCAAACGTAAATTGCGTGCACTTGTGGAAGCTGGTCTCGTAGCTGGCTGGGATGATCCTCGTATGCCTACTATTTCTGGTTTACGTCGTCGTGGTTACACGCCAGAAGCAATTCGTGATTTCTGTGATCGCATTGGCGTCGCTAAAGCTGATAGCGTTGTTGATATTGCTTTGCTTGAGTTCTGTATCCGTGAAGATTTAAAACTCAAAGCTACACGTCCTATGGTAGTTATTGATCCTGTGAAAGTTGTTATTACGAACTATCCAGAAGGTCAAACTGAACTTTGCACAGTTGAAAATAATCCAGAAAATGAAGAGTTGGGTAACCGTGAAGTTGTATTCGGTCGTGAAATCTACATTGAACGCAATGACTTTATGGAAGAGCCAGTTAAGAAATTCTTCCGCTTGGCACCAGGTAAAGAAGTACGCTTAAAAGGTGCATACTTCATTACATGTACTGATGTTATTAAAGATGAAAATGGCAATATTACAGAAATACACTGTACATATGATCCAGAAACTAAGAGCGGTAGCGGTTGCACTCGTAAGGTAAAAGGGACATTGCACTGGGTTGAAGCATCTACTGCAGTAGATATTGAATCTCGCTTATATGATTATTTACTTAAAGAAGATTCCGATGGTAAAGACTTCTTGGGCGATTTCAACCATGACTCCTTACAAGTATTCCATAGTAAAGGTGAAGCATGTCTTGCTAATACTGTACCAGGAGACCATTTCCAATTCTTGCGCCAAGGTTACTTTGTAACTGATAAAGATAGCACACCAAATCATATCGTAATGAACCGTATTGTTGGTTTACGCGATAGCTGGGCTAAGGCACAAAAGAAATAATTTAGTCAGTCATATACGTTGCTAAGATAATGATAAAGAACCGCTCCACTAAGGGCGGTTCTTTACTACTGTGTTGTTACTATAAATGTTGAGTGTTTGTGACATTAACATTTCACTAGAGGAGACATATGAAAAAATTAGTATTACTTGCTACTGCAGCTGCTGTATTAGTATCTGTTCCAGCAATAGGTTCTGCAGCAAACATTAAGTCCGTTTTGAATAAAAGTCAAACTGTAACATATCAAGGTGTTAAATTATCTGAAGGTGTTACAATGTATCAAAATAATCCTAAAGCACTTTTTGCAGGCGATGCAAAAAAAGATATTAAATCTGTGCTTATAGAAGCGGGTGCTACCTCTGCTAATGTATATACATTGAATATTAAAAACGAAAATGAAATGAACTATGCTGTATATGGTGATGTAGTATTAGGAAAGCAATTATCTGGGCGCATGAGTGAAACTAAGCATGTCAATGCAGATCCATCTTCGCTAGGTGCACTTGCCTCTGCTATTAATAAGGGAGATAGTCCAATCCTTGGTACTTTCACAGTTGTAACGCCATTAGCTAAACAAGGTAATGTATACGAAGGAACATTAAAATATAAAAGTGTAGCTAATAATAATTCTTATAATGAAGTTTTACATATTAGCCTTTTTGATGATAAATATACTGGTCCGAATGCACGTTTTATAGCTATAAATGAAGCTAATGATGCTGCGATATTCCCTAAAGTTAAGACTTTGCTAACAGTAAAAAAATAAATAATTATTGAAAATATATATCAATTATTCTTGACAATTTTTCTCATCAAGAGTACTATTGGCATATAGGAATTATTCTCATTAGAGAAAGTTCTAACGATGTGCAACAGGCAGGTACTATTATGATGAATTCAATTGACCATATCATTGGATATCATTGTGCACCGGCAATTCGAGGTATCAAGCTTTCGAACTTGGTTTCTATTCCACGGGACATGAATGAACAAATCCAATTTGTATTGACAGAATATAATAAAGAGTTCAATGAAAAAGGATTGTTCTTCTTTGAATTATGTCGCTGTAAAGCACGTAGACTATTATTGGTATTCCGTGAGAAGCAATTAAGAGACTATGTACGGCAACCTGCGGTAATGACATTTTTGAAAGCCTACGGTTATCATGATCGTATGAGCATTATGGAGATGCTAGAACATCTACGATACCGTATGGAGGCAAGCATTGATTTTCCACATGAAATTGGCGTATTTTTAGGCTATCCATTAAATGATGTGAAATACTTTATTTCTCGTCGTGGTAGTGGATATCGTATGTGTGGCGAATGGAAAGTTTACCATGACGTGGTAGATGCTAAGCGCTCTTTCTTATGTTACAAAGCATGTCGTGAATTTTGTCAAACTCAATTGATGTTGGGAAAAACATTTAGTTCATTGGTCGCAAGAACGGCCTAGGAGGTACAAGATGATTGGTGTAATTTATTGGTCCGGTACAGGCAATACAGAACAAATGGCACAAGCAGTAGCAGAAGGTATCAAAGCTGCAGGTCAAGAAGTTGAAGTAAAATCTGTTTCTGAAGTATCTGTAGATGACGCAGCAGCTTATGAAAAATTAGCTCTTGGCTGTGCTGATATGGGTGCAGAACAATTAGAAGAAGGCGAATTTGAACCATTCTATACTGAATTAGAATCCAAATTGGGTGGTAAAAAAGTAGCAATCTTTGGCTCCTATGGTTGGGGTGGTACTTGGTTAGAAGACTGGGGCACTCGCATTAAAGATGCTGGCGGTGAATTAGTAGCTGATGGCGTAGCTATCTTGGGTGAACCTGATGATGATGGCAAAGCACAATGTGAAGAATTGGGTAAAACATTAGCAAACGCATAATTTACGCTTAACCATTAACATAAATCCTAACAGTTAACAGTATATAAAGGCTGTAATAACGGTAATTCGTTATTACAGCCTTTTTTGTTTATATTGGTATTATTTATAAGTCTGCATGTCTCTATATAACAGAAAGTTGGGGGATATGAGTGATAGGAATATTTATAAAAGATATACATACACACTGATATAGGGGATCCAATTGTAGATATAAGAATATAGATATACACACACTTCTATAGAATTTTACTATATTTATTTATATAGATGTGATAATGCATTGGTCATTAAAATTTTTAATAACAATAAAATAATGTGATAAAAATCATAGTGTTTATATGTGTTTCTATCAGTGCACGTATATAGTTGAATAATTATTAATAACTTTAATGCATGATAACGTTGCATTTTTGTATACATAGACCTATAATTTAAGTAAGGAACCTAACAAAAAATTAGGTTAATACAAAATTAGTTAGAATTATTATCATAATGCTAATTATGTAAACGGACTGAAGTTATTTAGACCATAAAGACTAACCGATACCGATGAGAGGGAGGTTATCTCAATGAGTACATTGGAACGGCTAAAAGTTATAGCCCATGGATTGGCCATACAATTTGGACCATCTTGTGAAGTACTGATACATGACTTACAAGGTGATCTTGATACATCGCTTGTATATATAGAAAATGGGACGATAACAAATCGACATGTTGGCGATGGTCCATCACATGTAGTTTTAGATGTACTCAACTATGATGATGGTAGTGAAGGTAGATTTGGATATCTAACAAAAACTAAGGATGGACGAATATTAAAATCCTCCACTATGTATATCCGTGATGATGATGGCAATATTGCATATTTGTTAGGCATTAATCAGGATATAACAGAGTTTGTTATGATGCATCGATCACTTGAAAGTCTTATAGGCATAGGCCAAGCTGAGACTGGCACTGTTGAAAAAATTACTACAAGTGTATCGGAACTATTAGATGATTTACTACTAGAAGCAGAACGGTTGGTTGGTAAACCTGGACCACTTATGAATAAAGTAGAACGGTTAAAAGCTATTAGCTACTTAAATGAAAAAGGGGCTTTTCTTATCTCTAAATCTTCAGAAAAGATTGCGGAGTATTTCAATATTTCTAAGTTTACTCTTTATAGTGATTTAAATACTGTAAAGGAAGAATCCTAGGAGGCAAATATGGACCGAATTCAGTGGAAACGTAATACGATGGCACCATCTAGTGACAAGTTCTTGTCCGTTATGGATGTTAGAGAAATCAAGAAAGCTAAAGCGTTTCATGAAAGTTTTCCACAATATAGTGTAACTCCACTAGTATCGCTAGAAAAATTAGCATCTCATATCGGAGTTGATTCTCTCTTTGTAAAAGATGAGTCTTATCGCTTTGGCCTTAATGCTTTTAAGGTATTAGGTGGCTCCTATGCGATGGCAAAATATGTAGCTCAACAAACCGGTAAAAATGTTGAAGATGTACCATATGATGTATTAACTTCTCCACAATTAAAAGAAGAATTTGGTCAAGCTACATTCTTTACTGCTACTGATGGTAACCACGGTCGTGGCGTAGCATGGGCTGCTAATAAATTAGGTCAAAAAGCTGTAGTATTCATGCCTAAAGGCTCTACAGAATATCGTAGAAAACAAATTGAAAATGAAGGTGCTACCGTAACAATCGAAGAATTTAACTACGATGAATGTGTACGGTTAGCAACTAAAAAATCTAAAGAAGTTCCAAATGGTGTTGTAGTTCAAGACACCGCTTGGGAAGGTTACGAAGAAATTCCAAACTGGATCATGCAAGGCTATGGCACAATGGCTATGGAAACAGCAGAACAGTTAGAAGCTGCAAACTGCAAGGTACCAACTCATGTAGTGGTACAAGCTGGTGTAGGTTCTTTAGCAGGTTCTGTAGTAGGCTACTTTACTAATTTATATAGCAATGCAGCTAAGAAGCCTAAATTAGTAGTTGTAGAAGCTCAAGCAGCAGCTTGCTTATACAAAGGGGCTGTAGCTGATGATGGTAATCCTCGTATCGTTGAGGGTGATTTAGATACAATCATGGCAGGTTTAGCTTGTGGCGAACCAAATACAGTTTCTTGGGATATTTTAAGAAACCATGCGGATGTATTCGTATCTGCTCCTGATTGGGTAGCAAGACTTGGAATGCGCGTTGGTGGGGCACCAATTAAAGGTGACACACCAATTACGACCGGTGAATCTGGTGCAGTTCCATTAGGTCTTGTAACGGCAATTATGACAATGCCAGAATATGAAGACTTACGCAAGGAATTAGAATTAGATGCGTCTTCAAAGGTGCTCTGCTTCTCCACTGAAGGTGATACAGACCCTGAAAGATATAAAAACATTATGTGGTACGGTGAAGATCGTTAGGAGGCATTAATTATGGATTTACAAGCAATTAAACAAGCAGCAGCAACTTATGGACCAGCGATGACCAAGTTCTTACGTGAAATCGTAGCATTCCCTGGTGAAAGTGCAGAAGAAAAAGAACACGTTCAACGCATTGAAAAAGAAATGAAAGATCTTGGCTTTGACGAAGTTGAAGTAGACCCAATGGGTAACATTCTTGGTTACATGGGTACTGGTAAAACCCTAATTGCCTTCGACGCTCATATCGATACTGTAGGTATTGGTAATCGCGATAACTGGAACTTCGATCCTTATGAAGGTTTCGAAGATGAAACTAAAATCGGTGGTCGTGGTGTATCCGACCAATTAGGTGGTATCGTATCCGCTGTATACGGTGCTAAAATCATGAAAGACTTAGGTCTTTTAAGTGATAAATATCGCGTACTTGTTGTAGGTACAGTTCAAGAAGAAGACTGCGATGGCCTTTGCTGGGAATACATGATTAAAGAACGTAATATTCGTCCTGAATTCGTAGTATCCACTGAACCAACTGACGGTGGTATCTACCGTGGTCAACGTGGCCGTATGGAAATCCGCGTAGACGTACAAGGCGTATCTTGCCATGGTTCCGCTCCTGAACGCGGTGACAACGCAATCTACAAGATGGCTGACATCCTTCAAGATATCCGTGAATTGAATGCTAACTCTGCTGATGAAAGCACAAAAATTAAAGGTCTTGTTAAAATGCTTGACCCTAAATTCAATCCTGACCACTACGAAGAAGCTCGCTTCTTAGGTCGCGGTACTGTAACTACTTCCCAAATCTTCTACACTTCCCCAAGCCGTTGTGCAGTAGCTGACTCTTGCTCCGTTTCCTTAGACCGTCGTATGACAGCTGGTGAAACATGGCAATCCTGCTTGGCTGAAATCGAAGCTTTACCACATGTTAAAGAATATGGTGCAAAAGTATCCATGTACGAATATGCTCGTCCATCCTGGACTGGTTTAACATATCCAATCGAATGTTACTTCCCAACTTGGGTAATTCCTAAAGATCACAAAGTAACAGAAGCTTTGGAAGAAGCATACACTAGCTTGTATGGTAACGAACGTATCGGCGCTGAAGACACAGTTGAAATGCGTAAAGCTCGCCCATTGACTGATAAATGGACATTCTCCACTAATGGCGTATCCATCATGGGTCGTAATGGTATCCCTTGCATCGGCTTCGGTCCTGGCGCAGAAGCACAAGCACATGCTCCTAACGAAATCACATGGAAACAAGACCTTGTAACATGTGCAGCTGTATATGCATTATTACCATCCGTATACTGCAAAGACTAATATCATATACATTGAATTAGATCTATTTAAAATGGACATCATTAGAACATAGTTCATAACTACAAATTTAATACGGTACCTCACCATATGATGAGGTACCGAATAAAGTTAGATTCTAAGTAGCCCTTTAGGGAATTGAAAGAGAGGACTTACAGATGACAGACTTCAATAAAAGTATTGAAACTTTAAAAGGCTTAGACGTTAGCAAAATGTACGGCGAAGATTTCTTCCTTACATGGGAAAAATCTGAAGATGAATTAAAAGGTGTTTGGGCAGTAGCTGATGCGTTACGTGCTCTTAGAGAACGCAATATTTCCACTAAAGTATTCGACAGCGGCTTAGGCATTTCCTTATTCCGTGATAACTCCACAAGAACTCGCTTCTCCTTTGCTTCCGCTTGTAACCTTTTAGGTTTAGAAGTTCAAGACTTGGATGAAGGTAAATCCCAAATCGCTCACGGTGAAACAGTTCGTGAAACAGCTAACATGATTTCCTTCATGGCTGACGTTATCGGTATCCGCGATGATATGTACATCGGTAAAGGTAATGCTTACATGCATCAAGTATCCGATGCAGTAAAAGAAGGTCACGAAGATGGCGTATTAGAACAACGTCCTACACTTGTAAACTTACAATGCGATATCGATCATCCAACACAAATCATGGCTGATGCAGCTCATATTATCAAAGAATTTGGTGGTGTAGAAAACCTTAAAGGTAAAAAAATTGCTATGACTTGGGCGTACTCTCCATCTTATGGTAAACCTTTATCCGTACCTCAAGGTGCTATTGGTTTATTCACTCGTCTAGGTATGGAAGTTGTATTAGCACATCCAGAAGGCTACGAAGTAATGCCGGAAGTTGAAGAAATTGCTAAGAAACAAGCTGAAGAAAGCGGCGGTTCCTTCCGTAGAACTAACGACATGAAGGACGCTTTCAAAGATGCAGATATCGTATATCCTAAGAGCTGGGCTCCATTTGGTGCGATGGAAAAACGTACGAAACTATATGGCGAAAACGACCATGAAGGCATTAAAGCATTAGAAAAAGTTCTTCTTGAAGAAAATGGTAAACATAAAGATTGGGCATGTACTGAAGAGATGATGAGTCTCACTAAAGACGGTAAAGCTCTTTACTTACATTGCTTACCAGCAGATATTACAGGTGTAAGTTGTGAAGAAGGCGAAGTAGACGCAACAGTATTCGATCGCTATCGTATACCTCTTTATAAAGAAGCAAGCTACAAACCATATGTTATTGCAGCTATGATCTTCTTAAGCAAATTTAAGAATCCTGTAGAAACCTTAAAAGAATTAGAGCGGAAGGGAACTGACCGAGTTCAACCGTAAAGTAAAGTTTAGGGGCCATCCGTGATGATGGCTCCTTTTTATTCTAAATAGTTTGTTATGAGGCATAACATGAAAAAAAGAGTTGTAGTAGCATTAGGCGGGAATGCATTAGGTAATTCCCTTCCAGAACAAAAAATTGCCGTAAAAAGTACAGCTAAAACAATTATTGATTTAGTAGAAGCTAATTGTGATGTAGTAGTAACGCATGGCAATGGTCCTCAAATCGGTATGATCAACAATGCGATGGCTGCATTGACACGTGAAGTAAAAGGTCAACCAAATACACCATTGTCTGTATGTGTGGCTATGAGCCAAGCATATATTGGATATGACTTACAAAATGCGCTTCACGAAGAATTGTTAAATCGTGGTATTGAACATTTGCCAACTATGACAATGGTTACGCAAGTATTAGTTGATCAAAATGACCCTGGTTTTAAAAATCCTACAAAACCAATTGGTCACTTTATGACTAAAGAAGAAGCTGAATATGCAGAAAAAAATTACGATTATGTTGTAAAAGAAGATGCTGGCCGCGGTTATCGCCGTGTAGTAGCATCCCCAGCACCTAAAGAAATTATCGAAATCGAAGCGATTAAAGGCTTAGTAGGTAAACAATTAATCGTTGCTTGTGGCGGTGGCGGTATCCCTGTAACTAGAGAAGGTAATGAACTTCATGGTGCAGCAGCCGTTATTGATAAAGACTGGACTAGTAGCTTGTTAGCACAAGAAATTGATGCTGATGTACTTGTTATCTTAACAGCGGTTGAAAAAGTAGCCATTAATTTTGGTAAAGAAAATGAAAAATGGCTTGATGAAATCACAGTTGCAGAAGCTAAAGAATATGCAGCAGCAGGTGAATTCGCAGAAGGTTCTATGAAACCAAAAGTAGAAGCTGCCATTGCATTTGCAGAATCTAAAAAAGGCCGTGTTTCCATTATCACATTATTAGAAAAATCTAAGGATGGTATAGCAGGAAAAACAGGTACGCGTATAGTATTATAATAATATATAGATTTATAAGTATGCATCCAACGATTCGTTGGGGAGGTGCCCTATGATTATATTAGGAAAAGGTACTGTAATTACTCGCGATACTGATAGACCTATCATTTATGATGGCGCTGTTGTTATTGACGGAACTCAGATTATTGATATTGGCGCATATGATGAATTATGCAAAACATATAAAGAGGCTGAAGTTATTGATGCTCATGGCGGTTTGATTATGCCAGGCTTTATTAATGCACATCATCATATTTATTCCGCTCTTGCACGAGGCTTATCCTTACCAGGTCCAGCACCAACAAACTTTGGTGAAATTTTAGAAGGCCTATGGTTCTATTTAGATAATAAGCTGACAGCTCCGGATGTGAAGGCAAGCGCATTACTTACATATTTAGGTTGTATCGAAAATGGTGTAACTACTATTTTTGACCACCATGCAAGTTATGGCGAAACAGTTAATAGCCTATCTATTATTGCAGATGTAGCAAAACAGTTCGGCGTTCGCTCTTGTTTATGCTACGAAGTGTCTGACCGTAACGGTGTTGATCAGATGAAAGCCGCTGTTGCAGAAAATGTACGTTTTGGTAAAGAGGCTAAAAAAGATCCATCTAGACTCGCTGCTATGATGGGCTTACATGCATCCTTTACATTAAGTCCTGAAACATTAGATTATGTGAAAGCACAAAATGAAGACAAGTTAGGATATCACGTTCATGTTGCTGAAGGCCCAGAAGATGTGGCAGATAGTAAAGAAAAATATGGCATGACACCTGTAAGACGACTTGTAGAAGCTGGTATTTTAGGACCTAAGAGTATAGCTGGTCACTGCGTACACGTAACTGATCAAGATGTGGAATTATTAAAAGAATCTCAAGCTAAGGTTGTTCATAACCCTGAAAGTAACATGGGTAATGCAGTAGGCACAACAGATATCTTGAAGCTTTTAGGTGCAGGTATCACAGTTGGCCTTGGTACAGATGGCTATACAAATGACATGCTCGAATCCTACAAAGTTGCAAATTGTCTTGTAAAACATGAGCAACATAAACCATATGTAGGCTGGGGAGAAGTTCCTCATATGCTATTTGAAAACAACCGTAAAATGGCGAATGAATTCTTTGATACTACAGTAGGCATCCTTAAAAAAGGTGCCGCAGCTGACGTAATCGTTCTTGATTACGCAGCACCAACACCACTTGATGAAAATAACATCAATGGTCACTTATTATTCGGTGCTAATGGTATGTATGTGGTAACAACTATTAGTGATGGTGTACCACGTATGATTGACCGTAAATTACAAGGCATCGACAAAGCTGAAGTAATGAACGAAGTTTTAGCAACATCTAAAGGTTTATGGAAACGACTAAACCCATAACGCAAACGCTTTAAAGGAGTGTGACATTATGAGTGACATTATGTATCCGGTAAGTTTCGGAAAATTGATGAACCACATTATGACTGAGTACAAGATGTACAATCGTATTTACAATGTAAATAAAATTCATCGTATCAATCATGAACAACGTTTACCAATGTTTGGTAAATCTATTGAAAATCCTGTAGGCCCAGCAGCAGGTCCTAATACACAGTTGGCACAAAACATTGTGGCATCTTATGTAGCAGGTGCTCGTTGCATCGAATTAAAAACTGTACAAATTATGTACGGCGAAGAACTAGGTATTCCTAGACCTTGTATCTACTCTGTAGACGAAACATACAACGTAGAATGGTCTTCTGAATATAGCTGTGATGAAGCTGCTGATGAATATATCAAAGCATGGTTCGCTTTAAAATTAATCTCTAAAGAATTAGGATTAGGCGATCCAGATGGTTTCCTATTCATCATGAGTGTTGGTTACAACTTGGCTGGTATTAAGAGCCCAATGGTTGATAAATTTATCAACACAATGCGCAGTGCATCTCAATCTCCTATGTGGGATGAATGTAAACAATGGTGTCTTGATCATGTAAATGAATTTGAACATATCGATGCTGATTTCATCAACTCCATTAGCGATGAACTTTGCCAAGCAATTACATTGTCCACAATGCACGGTTGCCCAGCAGAAGAAATCGAATCGATTTGTTCTTACCTTATCAGTGAAAAAGGCCTTCATTTATACTTGAAATGCAATCCTACATTGTTAGGTCCAAAACGCATTAGAGAGTTATTAGATAATGCAGGCTTTGAATATATTGACTTTGAAGATCACCAATTCGAAGTTGACCTTCAATTTGATAAAGCTGTTCCAATGTTAGAACGTCTTATCGCTCTTGGTGAAAAACACAACAAGATCTTTGGCGTTAAATTGACAAATACATTCCCTGTACAAATTCACAACAATGAATTGCCAGGTGAGCAAATGTACATGTCTGGTAAATCCTTGTTACCTGTAACAATTGGGGTAGCTGAGCTCTTAAGTGCTCAATTCGGCGAACGCTTACCAATGTCTTACAGCGGTGGCGCTGTAAAACAAAATATCAAAGCTATCTTTGATTGTGGTATCTGGCCTGTAACAGTATGTACAATTCTTCTTCAAGGTGAAGGCTACAATACATTTAAAGGTTTAGCCGATGAAGTAGAATCTACTGATTACAACGCTGCTTTGAAAGTACATAAAGATCTAATCGCTAAACTTGCTAAAGATATTAGTGAAAATAAAATCTTCAAGAAGAGCGATGCAATGAAGAAAAAACGTGAAGCAATGCCATCCTTCCCAGGTACACGTAGTTCTGATTATCACTGCCGTGTAACATGTGGCTCTTGTGTTCGCGTATGTCCTAATAGATGTAATGAAGTCGTTACTGTAAATGATGCTAAATTGATTATCCATATTGATCAAAGCTGTAATGAATGTGGTAACTGTGCATGTCATTGCGTAGAACCTTGTCAACCATACAAGGATCGCATTACATTCTTCCACAATGCCGAAGCTTTAGCAGATAGTACAAATGATGGATTCTACATCACAGGCACTAGCTGTGGTTATCGCTTCAAAGGGGAAGAAGCCGTATGTGACATCGATGCATTACCTGAAGAATTGAAAGGAGTCGTACATGCCTTCTGTAAAGAGCATGTGTACTATGTATCATGATTATCATACAACAAGGGGACTTGGTCTTAACTGATCGAATCCTTACCGGAGATTTACTTATCGATGGCGACAAAATTGTCGCCATTGATGAACACCTTTCTGTTCCAGAAGGTGCTGAAGTTATTAATGCAAAAGGTTGCTATGTATTCCCTGGATTTATAGATCCTCATACACACTTTCAGATGACAAATGCCTTAGCGTCTACTGCGGATGATTTTGATAGTGGCACAAAGGCTGCTATCCTTGGCGGGACTACTTCAATTATCAATTTTGCTTCTCCTGAGGAAGGCTCCCTTTGTAAAGGTTTAGAAGTTCACAAGGAGCGTGCCGCAAGGCATTGCTCCTGTGACTACAAATTCCATATGGAGCTTGTAGAAATGAATGATACTGTGGCCAGTGAAATCCCAAAAGTGGTTGAAGCTGGTGTATCATCCTTTAAGGTATATTTAGCTTATGGCTTCCGTTTAACGGACCGTGAGATTTATGACGCTATTGAAGCTATAAAACCAACAGGCGCACTTGTAGGAGCTCACTGTGAAACTGGGGATCTCATCGATGCACTCGTAGCTGATAAACGTAAACGTGGTGAATTAGATGTAAGCAATCATCCACTCACAAGACCTGCCATGATTGAATCGGAAGCGATTAAGCGTTTTAGTACAATAGGTGCTGCATTAGAGTATCCAGTACATATTGTTCATGTAAGTTCTAAAGAGGGTATAGAAGAGGTTATTCGGGAACGAGACCTTGGACATAAAGTGACTTGTGAAACTTGCCCACAATATTTGGTGCTTGATGAATCACGATATAACTTACCTGATTTTGAAGGTGTTAAATATGTGATGAGTCCACCTTTGAGAACGATACAAGATCAAATGGCATTGAAGGATGCATTAGTAAATGGTCTATTCCAAACAATTGGTTCCGATCATTGTAGCTTTACCTTTAATGAACAAAAATTAAAGAGTCGACATGACTTTACCCGTATTCCTGGAGGTATTCCAGGCGCAGAGGAACGGGGTATCATCGCTTATGATGTGTTGGTAAATCAATGCAATATGAGCGCTGTAGATTTTATGAAATTAGTTAGTGAAAACCCTGCAAAACTTTATGGTATGTACCCTAAGAAGGGCACATTAGCCATAGGTAGCGATGGGGATATTACAATTGTTGATAAGCGCATTGAGCATGTGCTTTCAAAAGAGTCCGCCCATACAAAGGCTGACTATATACCTTATGAGGGCATATCCGTAACAGGCAAAGTTCGAGATGTTATCCTTAGAGGTCACCATGTGGTACAAGATGGATCCTTATTAGAATCATATCTTGGTGAATGTATTCCTTAATGAGAGGAGGGCTATATATGTACCGCTTTCAAGTGAATGGCACCCAACATGAGGTTCAAGAGGATCAACGTTTAATTGATTTCTTGAGAGCTGATTTGAAATTGACGGGCACTAAAGAAGGTTGTAGTGCTGGTGCTTGTGGTACGTGTACAGTAATTATAGACGGAAAAAAAGCAAAGGCTTGTGTAACTAAATTATCCCAATTAGATGGTAAATCAGTAGTAACAATTGAGGGCTTATCTGAACGGGAAAAAGCGGTATACACCTATGCTTTTGGTGAATGCGGAGCGGTGCAGTGTGGTTTCTGTATCCCAGGTATGATTATTAGTGCAAAAGTTTTGATTGATGAAAATAATGACCCTACATCTGACGATGTTAAAAAAGCTATTTTAGGCAATATCTGTCGTTGTACTGGTTATGTGAAAATCGAAGAAGGCATTATGCTGGCAGCAAAAATGTTCCGTGAGAACTTACCAGTTCCTGAAAAGGATACAAATGGTAATGTAGGTGCTCGTTTACATCGCGTTGATGCGGAGGAAAAAGCACTAGGTACTGGACAATATGCTGATGATATCCATATGGATGGCATGATTTACGCAAAAGCGTTGCGTTCTAAATACCCTCGTGCTAGAGTCGATCGCGTTGATGTGTCTAAAGCACTTGCACATCCTCAGTGTGTAACGGCTTTGACTGCTAAAGATGTACCATTCAATAAGACTGGTCACTTAGTGCCAGACTGGGATGTACTCATCGCAGAAGGTGATAATACTCGCTATGTTGGCGATGCAATTGCATTAGTAGCAACTACAGAAAAGAAATATTTGGACGAAGTTCTTGCTCTCGTTGAAGTTGATTATACAGAGTTAGAGCCTGTAGTAGACCCATTAGAAGCATTGAAACCGGATGCACCTCAATTACATCCAAATGGAAATGTATTGTCTCGTCAAACATTATCTCGTGGTGATGTAGATAAGGCTATTGCTGAGGCCGCATTTGTAGTGACAAATCACTATTCCACACCTCAAACAGATCATGCATTCATGGAACCTGAATGTGCTGTAGCATATCGTGAAGGCGATGTAATTCATCTCTATTCAGGTAGCCAAAATGTTTACGATGATCGTCATGAAGTATCTCGTATGCTTGGCATTCCTGAGGAATCTGTAAAAGTTCATAGCATGCTTGTAGGTGGTGGCTTTGGTGGTAAAGAGGACATGAGCGTACAGCATCATGCATCTCTTGTAGCATGGCTCACAGGCAAACCAACTAAGGTTCTCTTCTCCCGTCAAGAAAGTCTTAATATTCATCCTAAACGACATGCGATGGAGATGGATATTACTACTGCTTGTGATGCAGAAGGTAACTTGGTAGCAAGTAAGGTGAACATCGTATCTAACTGTGGTGCATATGCATCCTTAGGTGGTCCTGTACTTCAACGTGCAGGTACACACTCTTGTGGTCCTTACAAATTTGATAACTTTGCCTTTGATGGTGTTTGCGTTTACACAAATACTGTTCCTGGTGGTGCATTCCGCGGGTTCGGTGTAACACAAACCATCTTTGGTCAAGAACAAAACATTGATGAATTAGCTGCATTGGTAGGCATGGATCCTTGGGAGTTCCGTTATAAAAACGTTGTTCGCCCTGGTGATTCCTTACCAAACGGCCAAATTTGCTCCGAAGAAACTGCATTAGCAGAATGTTTGGAAGCCGTAAAAGATGCGTATTATGCATCTGATCGTACGGGCCTTGCAGTATGCTTGAAAAATAGTGGTATCGGTGTAGGGTTACCTGATACTGGTCGTGTTATCTTAGAAGTACGTGATGGTAAAGTTCGTATCCGTACTGGTGCAGCATGTATCGGTCAAGGTATGGCGACTATGGCTACTCAAGTGCTTTGTGAAACAACTGGCTTAACAGCGGATAAAGTATTTGTGGAACGTCCAGATACAGTACGTACACCAGACTCTGGTACAACTACTGCATCCCGTCAAACAGTATTCACTGGTGAAGCAACGCGTAAAGCAAGTCTTCGCTTGAAAGAAATGTTAGAAACTAAGACCTTAGAAGAATTGAATGGTGTAGAAATTTATGAAGAGTTCCTTGGTGAAACTGATCCATTCAACTCCGATAAACCACATCCAAAAAATCACGTTGCTTACGGTTATGGTGCTTGTGTAGCTAGAATTGATGAAGATAATAAAGTTGCTGAACTACATGTAGCATACGATGTAGGTCGTGTTGTAAATCCTCAATCTTGTGCTGGGCAAGCCGAAGGCGGTGCTATCATGGGTATGGGCTATGCAGTTACAGAAGACTTCCCTTATAAGGATGGCTATGTAACAGCTAAATATGGCACATTAGGTCTTCTTAGAGCCACACAATGTCCGCCAATTCATGTAAGCCTTATTGAAAAAGGGACACCGGAACAATATGCATATGGCGCTAAGGGTATTGGCGAAATCTCTAGTATCCCTATTGCACCAGCTATTGCAAATGCATATCGTCGTATCGACGGAGAACCACGTAGGTCCTTGCCGATTCAACATACAGGTTATAAAAAATAGAATATTTGCTTAATGGGTAGGGGCTACGGCCCCTGTCCATCAAGGTTCCCACGTGAAGTCTATGAGATTTTTAAACTCTATCAAGTACGATAGTATGACTATATTATTTACTAGTAACTAAAACGTAAGATATGAGGTGATTCTTATGAGTAAAGGTGTATCTGGTGTCAACCATGTAGATGGTATGTTGCCAATCCCGCAATTATTTGCTTATGGTTTACAGCACGTGTTAGCCATGTATGCTGGTGCCGTAGCGGTACCAATCATTATTGCGCAAGCCATGCATTTGCCAATTGAAGATTTAATTCGTTTGATCACAGCCGATTTGTTCACATGTGGTGTAGCTACATTGATTCAAACATTAGGCTTTGGTCCTGTTGGTGGTCGTATTCCTCTTATTCAAGGTGTAACATTTGCTTCTGTAGGTCCAATGATCCTGATTGGTCAACAGCATGATATTAATACCATTTATGGTGCTATTATCGTAGCCGGGCTGTTTACATTTGTTGTAGCACCATTCTTTAGCCGTTTGATTCGTCTATTCCCGCCTGTAGTAACAGGTACCATCATTACTATTATTGGTATTAACTTGATGCCAGTAGCGGTTAACTGGATGGGTGGCGGCGTAGGTAACAAAAACTTCGGCGATCCACTATACATAGCTCTTGGTGTAGCTACATTTATTCTCGTTATTTTGACATATCGATTTGGTAAAGGGTTCCTTGGTAATCTGGCTATTTTGGTAGGGCTTATCCTCGGTACTGCTCTAGCTATGATTTGTGGTATTACTGACTTCTCTGAAGTAGGTCGTTCTCAATGGATTTCCGTTGTAACACCATTCTACTTTGGCATGCCTACCTTTGATTTTGCATCTATTATTTCTATGATCATTGTAATGCTTGTAGTTATGGTAGAAACAACAGGTGATAGTATTGCGGTTGGTGAAATCGTAGACAAACCTATCGGCCAAAAAGAATTGGCTGCAGTGCTTCGCGCTGATGGTTTATCCACTTTAATTGGTGGTATCCTTAATAGCTTCCCTTACACTGCATTTGCTCAAAACGTTGGTCTTATTGCTGTAACACGTGTAAAAAGTCGCTTCGTTGTAGCCGCATCTGGTGTAATCTTGATTTTATTAGGTTTATTCCCTAAGTTAGCAGCTATTGTAGCTTGTATCCCAAATGCTGTATTAGGCGGTGCAGGTATCGCAATGTTTGGTATGATTATTGCCAGCGGTATTCGCTCCCTTGGTAAAGTTAACTTCGATGGTAACTACAACTTGATGCTCGTAGCAATTAGTATTGGGGTATCCATGATTCCATTGGCAGCGCCTCAATTCTATGCTCACTTCCCAGCTTGGGCACAAATTCTTTTGAAATCTGGTATCACAGCTGGTAGTATCGTAGCCGTTCTTTTGAATGTAGTATTCAATGGCTTCGGTTATAAAACAGTTAATGAACCTAACCGTGCAACACGTAAATATCGTCACTTCACACGATTCAAAGGTTATCCTAAACATTTCTATCAATAAGATATAGTTAAATTAATTAATTCTCATACGATTACATGTATTGTCTCTCACGGTAGAAACCTTGTTTATATAGGTAAAAAATCTATATACATGTTTTCGCTCTTTCCAAAAGGTCTCACTCTAGTTTTAGAGTGGGGCCTTTTTTTGTATGGAATCGTGTACTACTTTGGTATATAATTAAATAATATTATTGCAAAGGAGACGCATTATGAAAGACGAGCGATTTATAGTTACGTATCGAATAGAAGCAAGTTCGTATGAAGAGGCAAAGGCCATTGCCTGGGCTGTTCAGGTAGAACAAACCATAGAGTTTCCTTATGAGTTTGTAACGGATCCGTACATTAAAGGCACTATCACTGGCAGATTGGAGTCCTTAGAACCTATGAGTTCTGATTCTACATATGCCAATGTAGGGGTTATGCCTAATGTTACGATAAATCCGTCTCATTACTATGTGGCTCGTATTTCCTATCTTGTAGATACAACAGCGCTAGAAGCAACGCAATTCTTAAACGTAGTCTTTGGTAACTCATCGTTACAACCACATATTTGGGTAGTTGATATTGAACTCTGTCCAACTTTATATGATGTATTTAAAGGCCCTCAATTTGGCTTGCAAGGACTTCGTCAATTGGTTGAAACGCCAACGCGCCCTATGATTCAGGCTGTAGTAAAACCTATGGGAACACCGAATGAAGAGCTCGCTCGCATGTGCGGTGCTTATACACGTGGTGGGGCCGATGTTATCAAGGATGACCATGGCATCTCTAATCAGTCATTCTCTCAATTTAAGGATCGTGTAAAGCGATGTGCTGCTATGGTGCGTGAAATGAATGAAGCCCATGGTACACATACATTATATGCTGCCAATGTATCTGGTGATGGCACAGACGTAATAGAACGAGCTTATTTTGCTAAAGAAGCAGGTGCCACAGCTCTTATGGTGGCTTCCGGTCTTGTTGGCTTTGGATGGCTTCATAAATTAGCAAGTGATGAAAAGTTAGGCTTACCAATCATTCATCATCCTGCTTACTCTGGTGGCTTTGTGAGCCCTGGTGTATCTGGTATTGCCGACTATTTGCAATTGGGATTGTTACCACGTATCTTTGGTGCAGATATGCCTATATTTGTATCTTATGGCGGCCGATTTACTTTCACCGAAGATCAATGTAAGAGAATTTCCTCTTATATTAAACATCCATTTGGATTGATGAAAGCCGCCTGTCCAGCACCGGGTGGTGGTGTAACAGATGCTCGGCTTAATGAGCTGGTAGAGTTGTACGGAAATGATACGATGTTCCTCGTTGGAGGCGATATGTTCCGTCGTGGACCAGATCTTGAGTCGAATATGGCGTATTTTGTTAATCGATTAGAAGAACTGTCACAATTGAAACAATAATAGTTGGCCAATGGTGATGTCACGTTTTGTTGGGCTGACTTTCAGAAGCAGGAGAAAGCTTTCCCTTCAGATACTGCTCCATCATCAAA
>NZ_UQYC01000011.1 GCF_900545205.1 uncultured Veillonella sp.
CTTGATGAAGTAGGCCGCGATGGTATTACAATCCAACGTTACAAAGGTTTAGGTGAAATGAATCCTGAACAATTATGGGAAACTACAATGAACCCTGAAAACCGTACGATTTTACAAGTTAGCTTAGAGGATTCTATCGAAGCTGACAAAATCTTTACGGTTCTCATGGGCGATAAGGTAGAACCTCGTCGTAAATTTATTGAAGATAACGCAAAATATGTGCGTAATTTAGATTTATAAGAGGTGACCCATGGCTGAAAATCAAAATAATAATGTAGAGTTTACCTCTAATAAAGATCAACATTTAAAACGTTCCCTAAAGGCGCGTCATATGAATATGATCGCTTTAGGTGGCGCCATCGGTACAGGCTTATTCGTAGCTGGTGGTGAAGTGGTAAGTACAGCAGGCCCAGGTGGTGCGCTTGTAGCTTACGGTCTTATCGGTATCATGGTGTACTTCCTCATGACATCTCTTGGTGAAATGGCGACGTACTTGCCGATTCCAGGTTCCTTCGGGACCTATGCAAAACGCTATGTAGACCCTGCCTTTGGTTTTGCTTTAGGTTGGAACTACTGGTTTAACTGGGCTATTACATTGGCTGCTGAAGTTTTAGCAGGGGCACTTATCATGAAATACTGGTTCCCTGATGTGCCTGCCATTGTATGGTCTGCTCTGTTCTTGCTCGTTTTATTCGGCTTGAACTATTTATCCACACGTTCCTTTGGTGAAAGTGAATATGTATTCTCTAGCATCAAGGTTATTACTGTATTCGTATTCCTGTTCTGTGGCTTTATGCTTATCTTTGGCATTGGCGGTACATCTCCAGGATTTGCGAACTGGACAATAGGGGAAGCGCCATTCGTAGGTGGTTGGGAATCTATCCTCGCTATCTTCATGGTGGCTGGTTTCTCCTTCCAAGGTACTGAGCTTATCGGCGTTGCTGCTGGTGAAGCAGAAGACCCTGAAAAGAACGTGCCAAAAGCGATTAATACAATCTTCTGGCGTATTCTATTGTTCTATATCGGTGCTTTCATCGTTATCGGTTTCTTAATTCCATACACTGATCCAAACCTATTGAATTCTAGTGTAGAGAATGTATCTATTTCTCCATTTACACTCGTATTCGACCGCTTTGGTTTTGCCTTTGCTGCTAGCTTTATCAATGCTATCATCTTAACGGCAGTACTCAGTGCTGGTAACTCTGGTCTCTATTCTTCTACGCGTATGCTGTACGCACTTGCTAAAGAAGGACAAGCACCAAAAATCTTCGGTAAGCTTAATAAACGTGGTGTTCCAGTGCCAGCGTTAATCTTAACTACAGCAATCGGTTTATTTGCATTCCTTACAAGCTTTATCGGCGAAGGTACTGCATATACTTGGATTGTTAATATTTCCGGTCTTTGCGGTTTCATCGCATGGGTTGGTATCGCTGTTTCTCACTATCGCTTCCGTCGTGCCTTCATTGCACAAGGTAGAGATCTTAAAGAATTACCTTACAAAGCGTGGTTGTTCCCAATTGGCCCAATCTTGGCGTTCATTCTTTGCGTCATCATCATTGCTGGTCAAAACTACTCCGCTTTCACAGGCGATACAATCGACTGGTATGGCGTATCCGTTGCGTACATTGGCTTGCCAATCTTCTTCGCAGTATACTTAGGTTACAAATACATCAAGAAAACAAAACTTGTTCCATTGAAAGAAGTTAACCTAGACCGCGATTTCGATAAATAATAACATAATTAGACCTGTTCATTATAAAATAGTGAACAGGTCTTTTTTATATAATATGTGATTGTATTTCTGTGAAAGCCTTGCTATAATTAATCAAAATATATTGTAGTCAATTAGAGAGGATACAATTATGATTATTACTACAACTATGCATATTGAAAACAAACCTGTTCAAGAGTATAAAGGTATCGTATTTGGTGAGGTTGTTGAAGGCCGTAACTTTGTGAAAGATTTCATGTCTGGTATTCGTGATATCGTTGGTGGCCGTAGCGGTAGCTATGAAGATTCTTTGATGAGTGCCCGCCAAGCAGCCCTCGATGAAATGTCTCAACGGGCTTCTAAAATGGGTGCTAATGCTATTATTGGCGTATCCTTCCAATACAGCACAGTAGGTGCACAAAATGGCATGCTTATGATTACATGCAATGGTACAGCTGTTGTAGTTTAATAGGTAATAAAAATCCCCCTAATAATAGTGTTAAAACTATATTAGGGGGATTTTTTTATTTTATCTTATACCAACTTGCATACATAACTGGTAATACGATAAGTGTGAGCACTGTTGCCACTAGTAAGCCTCCACTAAAGGCGATAGCAAGTGGACTCCAGAATACAGATCCCATAAGAGGAATCATGCCTAAAATCGCTGCGATAGCGGTGAGCATGATCGGACGGAAACGAAGTGTAGCGGAGTTGATAATCGCTTCAAGTGGTTTTTGTCCTTCTGCTTTGTGGATTTCAATTTGGTCTAACAAGATAATGGAGTTACGGATGATCATACCCGAAAGGGCGATGATACCTAGAATAGCCATAAAACCTAATGGCGTTCTCGTAATATTGAGAGCTAATACGACGCCGATTAATCCGAGAGGTGCTGTGAGCAAAGCCATGAACATAAGGGCAATGCGCTTTAATTGGAACATGAGGATTGTCATGATCACAAAGAGCATAATTGGCATTGGTGTTACTAGATTTTGTACAGCTGTGACACTCTTTTCAGCGGCTCCATCAAGTTCAATGGTATAGCCTGTAGGCAAGGAATCGCGAATGTCTTGTAAGGATTTATAAACCTCTTTTGTTTTCGCATTGCCTAAAACACCAGCTTTTACATTGGCGTGAATGCTAATAGTTGGCATCATATTTCGGTGCCAGATAATACCATCCTCTTGGGTCATAGTGATAGTTGCAATTTGACTAAGCGGTACGTAGGAACCATTGCCTGTTTGAATTGGTAAGGAGGATAGAGCACTTAAGTTATGTTGCTCATTATCTCCTAAACGGAATGTAACAGGAATTGTTTGATTACCTTCATAGTATTCCCCAGATTTAGTGCCAGATAATAAACTTTGCAAGTGTAAGGATACAGCATAGCTATCGATGCCGAGTAGGCGGGCCTTGTTAGGATCGATATGAATGTTAGCTACTGGTTCCGTATCTGGCCAGTCAAAGGCTATATTCTGTAAATCCTTGTCACCTTGCATTTTGCTTTTTACTTGGTTCGCAATGTCTTTTACCACCTTTTGATCAGGACCTGCTACGCGGAGCATTACTGGATATTTAGATGGTGGGCCAATTTGTACAAATTGAGCATTTACGAGGGCTGAAGGGAATTTTTCATTTAAATAAGAAGTTAATTCATCATATAGTTTATCTCGATCCTCTAAGGATTTTGTAACGATAACGTACTGCAAGAAGTTATTTCGTTGCAATTCAGGTTCCAAGGTGAGAACGAAACGCGGAGAACCTTGTCCTATATAGGATGTAAAGGTTGAAATGTGTTCGTTACCTTGTAAATGTTCATCGATGATTTTTGCTTGATTTGCAGTGTATTCAATGGATGAACTTTGAGGAAATTGCATGGATACGATGATTTCATTACGCGTTGATGATGGGAAAAATTCCTGCTTGATCAATGGTAGTGAAAGTAGAGACAACACAAAGGCACCTAAGGTGATGAGTAATACTACCCTATGATGTCCTAAAGCCCAATGTAACAGTCTTTCAAATTTATCATAGAATGTAACACTGAGATTGTGCATGATATGGTCTCGTTTAGTCCATTCGGATTCAGGTTTTGGAGCCTTGTTTTCTATGATTTTATAGCCGAGAATAGGGCTGACGAGAACAGAGGCAAACCATGATAGGATGAGAGCCATAAATACAACGATGGATAGAGATTTTGTAAATTCTGCTACCATACCTTCTGCGAGTGCTAATGGCAAGAAGCCAGCACAGGTAATGAGCGTACCAGATAGCATAGGGAATGCTGTTGATTGGTAAGCGAAGGTAGCAGATCTAAAGTGACCCCAACCTTCTTCGAGCTTAACGCTCATCATTTCTACAACGATAATGGCATCGTCTACGAGAAGGCCTAGCGATAAGATAAGAGCACCAAGGCTAACCTTATGTAAATAAATGCCGCTTTCATACATCAAGATGAATGTGGTAGACACAACGACTGGAATGGTGAGGGCCACAACCACACCTGTACGTAAACCAAGAGATGCAAAGCTTACGAGCAATACGATGGCGATGGCTTCAAATAGAGATTGAGAGAAATCGCCAATGGATTCCTTAACAATATGTGGCTGATTAGATACTTGATCGAGTTCAAGGCCTGCAGGTATGGTTTTCTTCAATTCTGCTAGCTTTTTATCGATAGCTTCACCAAATTCCACATTATTGCCACCTGCATCCATGGAGATAGCAATACCTATAGCTGGCTTGCCTTCATAGTAGAATTGAGGATCACTAGGATCTTGGTAGGTCATGGTTACATCAGCCATGTCGCCAAGGCGCAGGGTTTGATTGTTGATGCGAATTGGCATATCTTGTACGGCTTGAGGGCTATCGAATAGACCGTTTACTCGAAGATATACATTATTTGTATCCGTTGTAATCATACCAGCTGGTACCATCATACTTTGCTGTTTGATAGCTGTTAATAGCTGTTGAGTACTGATTTTATAGGATGCCAGTTTATCTTTATTAATTGTTACATTAAGGGTTTGTTGTTGAACCCCAATGAGGCTGATTTTCTTAACATTTGGAACAGATAACAGCTGACGTTTTAAGTCTTCTGCTTGTTGTCGCTTTTCTTCATAGGAGAATTCATCGCCGCTAATGGCGTAGATAATGCCGTATACATCATCGAATCTATCGTTGATGGTAGGGCCCTGAACGCCTTGCGGCAGTGATTTCCATTCGTCGTTGATCATGTTCCGCGCTTCTTCCCAAGCGGGACGGATTTTATCAGATGGTAGATTTTCTTTCAGATTAATATAAATAACTGATTTGCTGCCATCTGTGAAAGATTTTGTATAATCCACGCCAGGTAGGTCGCGTAGTTTTTCTTCTAATTTGTCCGTTACCTGATCCGACATTTCTTGTGGGGAAGCCCCTGGCCAAGCAACGCCGACCACCATGGTGCGCATCGTAAAGTCTGGGTCTTCCATACGTCCCATATGGTTGTATGAGAAGATGCCAAAGGTGAGGAGCACAGCCATGAAGTAATAGATAATGGACTTATGTTTGAGGGCCCATTCGGCTAAGTTAAATTGTTTCATTGACTAACCGCCGTCCCTTCTTGTAATTGTTGAGTGCCTGCGGTGATGACAATGTCGCCCTTAGCTAAACCAGATGTGACGATGACAGAGTTCTTACCGAACTCACCGGTCTTAATAGGAACGAGATGAGCCTTCTTATCTCGGATAATATACACTGCATTATTGCCGTTAGAGTCTTTCACAAGAGCCGTCAATGGAATAGAAATATTGGTGCTATCTGTGGTAGATAGATTTGCATTGACCGTCATGCCTAGTTGTACCTCTTTAGGCGGATTTTGTAATGCAATTTTTACAGTATACGTTCTGGCCACAGGGTCAGGAACCGGTGAAATTTCTCGCACCACACCTTGCACGGTTACATCTGGTAGAGCCCAGAATGTAATAGTAGCAGGACTGCCCACATGAATTTTGGCCATTTCTTGTTCGGGAAGGGCAATGACTGCTTCTGGGTCGTGACCAGCCGCTAAGGTGCCAACGCTTTGACCGGCTGCTACGACTTGTCCTGCTTCAATATTGAAAGCAGTAATAATACCTGTATCAGGAGCTGTCAAATTAGTATAGCTATTTTGATTGCTACTCAAGTTGAGGCTAGCCTGTGCTTGTTGTAATTGAGCAGATGTGGCATTCAATTGGTTTTCTGCTTGGTCTAATTGCAACTTACTAATCGCTTGTTGAGCATAGAGCTCGCGATATCGTTTCGCATTGGTTTCTGCTAATTCATAGGCCGATTGAGCAGCTTTCACAGCACCCTCAGCATTTTGTACTTGAGCTGATGTATCTGAACCATTGATTTGGGCAATTACTTGGCCTGCTTGTACAGTATCACCGACATTGACAAATTTGTTGATGACGCGACCCCCAATTTGAAAGGCTAAGTTTGTTTCCGTTTTATTATGGATAGTGCCTGCATAGCCAGCACTAGTAGTACCAGATTCTTCACCGATGGTGATAGTGCGCACCTTGAGGCTAGTATCATCAGATTGCTTTTCAGATCCGCAACCACTGATTATAGCAGTCCCTATTAAAAGGGCTCCTATGGTTGCTATGACTCGTTGATTCATAGAATCTCTCCTTTATACCACACATAAGCCCTATGACACACAACTACATGGATGCAGCATTCATAGGACTCCATATTATGAGAGTAGATCTAAATTAGCCATTAAAATTATAGTAATTAATAGCTCTATTAGGTCTAATTATATATTTTATACAATTTAATAATACTATATTTAGCTGTAAACGGCTAGGGGTATATATAAAAAGTGAGTCCTCCATAGGAGAACTCACTCTTTATAAACTTACGAATCTCATATATTTATGAGCTAGTAACTTTTAACTAGTAACTAGTTACTATTAACTATTAACTATTAATCTTTTTCTTCTGTTTCTTGTACTACGATAGGTTCTTCATAGGTTACAAGAATCTTATCGATACGGGTATTATCCATATCTACAACTTCAAAGGTATAGCCATTCCATTTGGCTTTGTCTAATTCTTTAGGAATGCGACCAAAGAGCACGTTTAAGAGACCGCCCATTGTTTTGTATAAGTCTTTTTCTTCGCCTGGTAGCTCTTGATCGATATGGAAGAATTCTTTAAATTCGTCTACGTCGAGAAGGCCATCTACAAGCCAGGAACCATCTTCGCGTTCAACGATTTTGTTTTCTTCTTCCTTGATTTCTTCTTCGCCAGAAGGCATGAGACCTACGATTTCTTCCATGATGTCATGTAAGGTTACAAGACCACTGAAACCACCGTATTCGTCGAGAACGATGGTTTCATGAACGCCTTCTGTACGGAGTACGTTCAATAATTTCATGAGTGTAATGGATTCTGGAATGAGTAATGGTTCTTTCAAACAAGATTCAATAATATCATGAATGGATCGTTCGCTAGGACGTTGCATGATTTGAACTAATACATCAGATACGGTAACGAGACCTTTTAATTCGTCCAAGGAATCGGTACCTACAGGAATGCGGTAATGGTTGGCGTTTTTGAGGACTTCCATGATTTCGTCCTCTGTACCGTTAAGGTCAATCCATTTGAGCTGCGTACGAGGTGTCATGATGTCACCAGCGTTCATATCTGCCAAGTGGAAGATATTTTCTACGAGGATAGGTTCCTCTTCTTCGTAAGCACCCATGGCAACGCCTTCGGTGAGCATTTTGTTGATTTCAGACTCTGTAACAGGCGCCTCTTCTTTCACAGTAACGCCTAGTAATTTTAAAAGGAATTCTGTGGAAACACCGAGGAAGCTAACGATAGGTTTTAATGCTACAGATAACCAGTAAATCGGTTTAGATACTACAACAGCAATGCTTTCAGGACTATTTAAAGCCAAACGTTTCGGCACAAGCTCGCCAATAACGAGGGATAAATAGGTGATGATAGCAACGATGAGGAAGGAGCTAATAGATGCAGCATAGGGCTCGATGCTTGGAATGCTTGCCACTAAGATATCCTCTAACGGACCAGAGAAGGTAGCACCAGAATACAAACCAGTTAAGATACCAACAAGGGTAATACCAATTTGAATAGTAGAGAACATCTCGTTTGGATTTTCTGCTAATTCAAAGGCTTTTTTAGCACGCTCGTTGCCCGCTTCGGCCATTTCCTCTAATTTTCGTTTCTTCGCATTGACGATGGCCAATTCCGTCATAGAGAATAAGCCATTCGCGATGATTAATACGATGATAATTATAAAATCTAAGGTCAGATCACTGTCCATGTAAATAGATACTCCTTTTATATTCTGCACATGAGAAAATAGAAATGTTACTCTTTAGTATACCATATTAGCATCAATAAATGTTTGTATACAAGAAAAGCACCCTAATGGGTGCTTTTCTTGTGTCAATACATTTGCAAATGGCTAGATAGATATTTCCGTCAGTAACTAGCACAGAAAAAGCAGGGCTGCCACCCTATTTTCCATTTGAATGCATTAAAATGTTATAACTATTGATTTCCTTGATTAATATAATATATGATTGCCTTTAATTTGTAAATATGGCTCTAATAAGGGTATAGTATGTATATAAATTAAGATTAGTATTAATTATTAGGTCATATAAATTGGACCTCATGATAGGATTAGATTTATGACAAGTGAACAGGAATGGGAACAGGTTTTACAAATAAAGACAGCAGGCCGCGATGATAGTCGGTCTGATACGGAGCATCATCCTTACGAGCCGACGGATTATTGTGTGCTAGAGCGCTTGGCAAATAGCGGTCATATTCGCAAGAAAAATACCCTCATCGACTATGGCAGTGGCAAGGGTCGTGTCAGCATTTTTATGGCGTACCAAACAGGTTGTCATTCTATCGGCATTGAATACGATGAACGACTCTATGAAAGGGCTCTTATCAATGGTGAAAGCCCAGCTGCTCGCAATCGTGTAAGCTTTGTGCATGGTGATGCGGCGCTTTATGAATTGCCAGACCAAGCAGATCGTTGCTTTTTCTTTAATCCCTTTGCACTCCATACGATTAAGCGGGTCTTAGGAAATATCTTTGATTCCTTATACCATCGGCCGCGAGAGATTAAGCTGTTTTTCTACTATGTCAACGAAGAGGTAGAAAACTTCTTGAATAACCATGTGCGATTGGAACAAGAAAAACTCATTGATTGTAGTGATCTCTTTGAAGAACGTGATATAAAAGAACGAATTTTAGTGTATTCTGTTAACTTGTTTTAGTATATTCTGTCAGCTTATTTTAATGTATTCATTCTATTTATTTTAGTATGTAAGAAACCTCAATGTTGAAGGCTTGTTTTAGTGGTTCTAAATTTGTACGACTAGGACATCATTCAATTTGAGGTTTTATTCTATTTTTAAGGAACTTTCACCTAGATTATTAAGGAAAAAGCAGATAAATTCTGATATAATAATATATTAGAGATTATAAAATCAAATTATTTTTTATGGTTCTATACATTGATTCGTATGCACTAAGTTAGTGGATAGGGCTGAGTGTATTGAAGACTGGAGGTACCCGTGGAAATCATCGATACAGCATTGATTGAACGTATTCGCAAGGCCTTAATTAAACGTTATGATCGAGATCAACAGATCCAACAAATGATAGAAGAAATCGGTGCCGAAGAGGGACTCAATGAGTCTGAATTGGCTATCGTTTACCAAGCTTATTTAGAGGTTAAGGAACGCGTTTACTACACATCCTCTCTCGTAGATTTGTGGAATCAAATTGAAGAGGTTCAAAAACGAATGTCCATGTTGCATACCTATGATTCTCTTGAAGAGGATTTATTTGGTAATGTGTTAGGCGACAATCAAGAGGATATTATCATTGCTGATAAATCGTATCTTGGTAAGGGTGCTAGCCATAATAACGATGTGTACGCTATGGAACAGGTTCAATTGTCCGATATTCCTGCACAGCACGATTCTACAGTGGGCATGAACCATATTAAATTGAATGAATTACATTCTATGGGTGGTCTTTTTACAGGTTCTGGTGAAAGCCCAAAACAAGAGATGTCTGACCTTGATGAAGCACTTGTAGAACATATGGATGTCAATCCACTAGATGGCGTTGAAAGTTTAGAAGTCTATCACTTGGATGAAGACAATAAACATAAATCCTTAAATGATAAATTCGATGATGATATGGATGAGGACGAAGAGGATTTGTCTTCCATAGATCCGTATACAGCAGTAAATGCTTTGTTATTTGGCAAAGCTGGTTTAGATTCAGATAAAGCCAATAAAAAGATGGAAAAGCTTCTTAAAAAGCAATTGAAACGCGTAGATGATGAATGGGCGCGTATCAATGGGACTGATGAAAAGTCTAAAAAATCTAAGGACCATAAAAAATCCAAAGACGAAAAGAAATCTAAAGAAGGCAAAAAATCTAAGGATGACAACAAGTCTAAAGAGGATAAAAAGGACAAAAAACATAAAAAGTCCAAGGAAGATAAACATTCTAAGTCTGAAGATAAATTAAAGAAAAAGAAAGACAAGGCTGAAAAGAAGCTTAAAGTCTTAAATGACAAGTTAAAAACAGTCTTTTTAGCTGATACTTTCAGTAAAAAAGATAAGAAAAAAGACAAGAAAAAGGATAAAAAATCCAAAAAGGATGGATCCGAAAAAAAGTAGAAACGATAGTTTCCGTATGGAATAGTAAGGCCTCTAAGAAGGCTAAGGAGAGTACTAGTGCTGAGAAATCAGCCAGTACTGGGACTATCGACCGCGGATGCGGTAAATGCAAGCGATGTAAGGGACCTAAATGTAAGAAATATCCAACATAATTACAGTTAGGTAATAGAGTAGTTACGTTATATGAACGAACAGTTAGGGGTTAATGATGAACCGATGGCAACGATTATTTGAAGGCATAAAGACAGAGATTAAGGTATTTATCTTCTTTTCTGCCTTGTTGACTGCATTTAGAATCGTGTTTCTTGCAGTATTCCAATCACAGCTAGCATCTGTGACGATGGAAAATATCCTTACGTCCTTATGGCTAGGCTTTAGATTGAGTCTCAAGACCGTTGGTTCTTTGTGTTTATTGGGTTTCTTAGGAGGCACATTGGTGAATACCTTTGTACCAAAATGGCCATCCTTGCGCATTAAACAGGTTATCTATTCTATTGCAACGGTACTGTTAACATTCTTATTCTTGGGGCGCATTCCGTTCTATAAGATTTTTAACTCCTCCTATAATGCGATGCTCATTAATGGTAAAAACGATGATATCGGCGCCATTATCAATACAGCCATCAATGAATATAATGCGTTGATGTACATCGTAGGCGCTGTTGTGTTGAGTGCTGCCCTTTGTTGGTTCCTCGTTCGTTTCTTGGCGTGGGGTACAAAGAAATATAGCGATTACGCTAATACTCAACTAGTTTGTACTACGTGGTATCCTAAGACGAAGAAAACGCAATGGATTACAGGCATTGGATTGACTGTAGTTATTGGCGTACTAGGACTATTCTTTAGATTTGGTGGTGCTTTTAACTATACAAATTCCATCAACTGGGAAAGTGCGGCGCGCCTCAGTTCTAATCTGTTAAACGAGACCATTCTTGATGATGTGCAGGCTCTCTATCGCGTTAAAAGCATCGCAAAGCGTGCAGATGAACTTGAGGTCATCAATTTAACACCTCAAGAATTGAGTGAAAAAATTAGTGCCATCGGCGGTAAGTTTAACGGTAAGGATTTTGATGGTTCTTTCACAAGAACGATTACAACCCAACGTTTAGCAGAGCAACCGCAATCTATTAACATCGTTCTCGGTGAATCCTATGGTTTATGGCCATTCCTTGCTGAATATAACGAACCTGGTGCGTACCTCGTTGAACAAGGTCGTAAATATGCTGCCAGTCCTCAAGCGATGAGTACACAGCTAGCACTTGCCCAAGGTACAGGTACGATGCCTGCTATCAACGGTTTATTGACTGGTATGCCTGATACAGGTTTATATCCTAACTATGAAGGTGAAAGTTTCAAACAACCATATGGCTTAGGCATTGGTTCTGTTATGAAAAAACTAGGTTATAAAACAGTATTCTGGTACGGCGGCTTTAGTACATGGCAAAATGTGAAGAATTTTGCCTTGTCTCAAGGGTTTGATGAATTCCATGATGCGTCCGAAATGCCAAGTGATGAAAGCAATGCGTGGGGCGTAGCGGATAAGGATATGTTTAAAGCCATTTCCTCGTACATGGATCAACATAGAGGGGAAAAAATCCTCAACGTAATTATGACTACATCTAATCATCCTCCATATAGCGTTAACGTCGCTAAAGAAGGGTATGATGTGAACAAGGTAAAAGGTCATTTGCCTGATACAATCGCTGAAACCGATAAACAATTGAACGAAATGGGTCATATTTGGTATGCAGACCATGTAATGGGCCAGTTTATCGCCAGTGAAGAAAAAGCAGATCCATCGGCGCTCTTCGTTATCACTGGGGACCATAGCGAACGCTTTACCTTTGCTCGCGAAGTAAGTCCTAATGTGGCATCTACCATTCCAATTATCTTCTATGGTCGAGGCATTCATAAAGACTGGCTTGCTCCTAATGCGTTCGGCATGAGCATTCAAATCATTCCAACCTTGGCAGAACTTGTAGGTCGCCCTGGTCAAACCTATGAAGCAATGGTACCAAGCCTGTTTACACAAGAGAAATTTGTCTTTAACCATAGACTCTATCTAGATAACAATGGAAAACTTATGGAACAAGGCACAAACATGCCTCAAGCCTATGGTAAGGTAATTAAAGACATGCGCGAACTTGCGGCATGGCGTATTAAACATGGGGATGTCATCCAATAAAAACTACACATTTTTATGTATTAAATGTAATTGATTTATAAGCTAAAGGATTATCTATGAGTACTGTGACGGCTATTATCTTAGCGCGCAATGAAGAACAACATATTGTAGATTGTATTAAAAGTATTCAATTTGCTGATGAAATATTAGTTATCGATGATGGAAGTACAGATCAAACGGTACCTCTTGCTACTAACTTGGGGGCTAAAGTTATACCACATCCTCTGAATGGAGATTGGTCACAACAACGGAGATTTGGTATATCTCAAGCGCATTCTGAATGGATTCTATTTATAGATTCGGATGAGCGTGTATCTCCTCAATTAGCAAAATCAATTCAAGAATCTATTAAAGGAGAGCCAAAGGCTTATTGGCTACGAAGATATAATTTATTCCATCACAATCCAGCTACTCATGGTGTGGTGAGACCTGATAAGGTTTTGAGATTAATGCCTCGAGAGGGAGCCACTGTAGAAGGTGCTGTTCATGAAGCCTTTATCAGTCCGTATCCACAAGATACATTAGAAGGCAAATTGTATCATTATACTTATGATAACTGGCATCAGTTCTTTGAAAAGTTCAATAAATATACTACAGCAGCGGCCAACAAGTACAAGGAACAAGGGAAATCTTGTAGTTTTTTAGGGGATATTATATTGCGTCCAACATGGGCATTTTTTAAGATATATATTTTGCAAGGTGGCATATTAGATGGAAAAATAGGTTTTCTATTATCTATCTACCATATGATGTATACCATGACGAAATATGTAAAATTATATTATTTAAACAAATCTAATGGGCAATTATAATCAGTAATTTAGTATAGTAGATTGCTATGGGGAATTATTGTTCTTGACGTAGATATGGAAGTATGAATGAGTGAACAATTTTTTCTATCCCTACAACAAAATATAAAACTAATGCTTTGGGCTCCTATATTGAGCACCATCTTTCGAATCATATTTATGATCGTTTATAATCCTTACCCCACATGGAAGGGACGTTGGAAATCTGTAGTAGGTTCATTGCGTTACGGCTTCTGGTGGGGCATGGATTTTGATGCTTATGTATTCTTACTACCCTTAGTATTGGTGACGCTCCCTGCATTATTATTTGATGGTTATCATCAAATAGAAGATGCTATACGATTGGTAGGATTAACCATTTATTCCTGTGTATTATATGCAGCCTTTGCAGGAAAAATGATTTTCTACAAGCATTTCCATGATACCTACAATTACATGGTTCATTATTTTAATAATGCAGAGAAGCATAATTTAATTGATGTATTCTTTAATCAAGATCGAGGTATTCTCGTCATCTTAGGATTGATTCCTATTACGTTTATATCCTGGTACATGGGAGATTTCTTCTTATCCTTGCCATCTATACCTTATCTATCTATTGAAGGAATTTGGCCTACTGTAGCTTGGAATATAGGTCTTGTGGCTGCCTCCGTTTTGGGGTTTTATTGGTTCCGCTATGGTGGAACCTTATCTCATGATGATAAACCAGAATGGGATACGATTCCTACAGTGGTAAAAGAGGATATATTCTTTGCTCGTGCTACAGTGCCAGATCTATGTGCCTTAGAAACGGTGCTAAAACATCCACTTCGTGATGAATATACCGCATCCAGTGAGGACATTGATGACGCGATTCACCGTATTGTTCCTAAGGAATATAAAGATTCTTGGCAGGATTTGAATACACCGCTTCATGCATTTAAGCGCGTTGCATCAGGTCCTCGTATTGATAAACCACAACATATATTCTTTATTGTTGGTGAAAGTATCCCACAATGGTCTCTTGATAAACCTTATAAGGAACTTAATATATGTCCTGGTTTATGGGATTTTAAAGATAATCCACATACGGCGCAAGTGCCTAATTTCTTGCCTGCCGGTAATGTATCTCGTCCATCCATTGTGAGCCTGTTATCTGGTGTTTATGATGCGGGTATGGAAATCAATGAACGAGAAGCCTTCTGGCATGAATCATTGCCGACCTCTTTGGCATCTCAAATGAAGCGTTTAGGTTATGATACGATTTATTGGTATGGTGGCAATGCATCGTATGGTAACTTTAATCACTTTGGTAAGGCTCAAGGCTTTGACCGTGTGGAAAGTGCTTCTGTGTTCTGTGGCCCTGATGCACCTAAAACATGGGTAGGCGTCTATGATCATGTATTTTTAGAACATATAGAACAAGAAATAAAATCCTTAGAACATCCTACATTCCATTTTATTTACACTACATCCAATCATGGACCTTATAAAATGGAGGATTCCTTATTAGATTATGATCCTGAACAGGTGATGCCAAACCTTGGAGATGATTTAAAATCCAATAAGAAACGCAATAAGGAATTGGCTACCTATCGCTATAGTGATAAGGCGATTTTTAACTTTGTTAATGCTATGAAAGAGGCTTTTCCTGATAGTTTATTCGTTGTCACCGGTGACCACTCGAATCTATTCGGGTCTTTGAATAATACATCCTTAATTCAACGGGATTATACATTGCGCGACACATTCTGTACCGTAGGATTATTGCAACACCCTGCTTTCACTAAGGACAGTATTACAGCGCCTATTGGCACGCATATGAGCCTCATGCCTACAATCATTGAAGCCATTGCACCAAAGGGTTTTGAATATTACTCTATTGTACCGTCCTTGTTTGATGAGCAGCCAGAAACTTTAGTCACACCGTACCAATGGATTACGCCTCATATGATGGGCGATGTTCGTATGGATTATGGTGAAAGCAACATACCGTCTTATAAACCGGTTGAGCCAATTCGCCCTATTGATAATCATGGGGACGATGCGCGCGATTGGACAATGTTGACCATGTGGCTTATTAATCATGAGGACAGCATGAATAAGTCATAGTATAATTAAATGATAATAGTCTATTGATGTATATGTAATCAGTATTTCGTATACATCAATAGATGTTACTAAATGTGTATTGATATGTGTATGATAGGAGGAACCTATGTCTATAATCAATGTTGTAGGCGCCAAAATTTGGGGTGGCGGTGAACAATATGTATATGATATTTGTAAGCAATTACAACAACGACATAGGACTGCGTACATCTTAGTGGACCAATCGAATGAAGATATGCAATCTCGGTATGCTCAAGTGGGCCATGTGATGACTGCCAATCTCTATACCTTGAAGGGTTTTCTATCTGTTAATGCGGTAGCTAAACAGATGAAAGAACAGGGGATTAATACAATTGTATGCCACTCTGGTAAATATATCTTATTCTGTATTGCTCTTAAGCAGTTAACAGGTGCTAAATTGGTGTTTATAAAGCATAATCTTGTACCTGGTAAAACAGATATATATCATAGATGGATCAATGCACAAGTAGATGCCTTTGTTTGTGTGTCTAAACTTGTTTATGACGATCTTATGACGCCTGCTATTAAGGATACTAGCAAATACCATGTTGTATATAATGGTATTGATCCGAACCGATTCCAGTCCTTTTCAGATGCTGTTCCCATGAAATATAAGGTTAGAACCTTTGGCTATAGTGCGCGTATAACAGAACGGAAAGGTTTGTATCTGATTTTAAGTGCTCTGGAACAGATTCATCAAAACAATCCCGATGTTCGATTGATTATATCGGGGGCTGGTACAGAGGATCAAATTAAGAAATTAAAAGATTATATACATGCACATCAAATGCATTCTTACGTTGAATTTATAGGCTTTACACGAGATATTGAAGGTTTATATAGATCCATAGATTGCTTACTATTGCCAACGATAACGCGTGAAGCCTTTGGTCTCGTTATTTGTGAGGCTATGTATTGCGGTGTACCAGTCATTACAAGTGGCTCTGGGGCTCAGCGAGAAATCATAGACGATGGTGAATCTGGATTTATTGTAGATCCTTTGAACGAACACAGCTTACAACAAGCTATGGAACATGTGATGAGTGATGCTGTAGACTTGCCAAATATCATCACAAAGGCACGACAAGTTGTGGAACAGCGATTCATTATTAATCGTGTGGCAGATGAATTAGTTACGATTATAGATAATTTACACTCCACTGATAAGTAATGATAAGGTTTGGTAGTTTTTAGTGGATAGGAGTTTGAGATGGGATATTTAGAAACACAATGGCAGCGAGGTCGTAAGATTTACGGCAAACGTAGTTGGAGGGAAACACGACGCACTTTCCTTCATACAATGCGCTCTATCCGCAATAAACGAGAAATAGAGGCACTAGAGAACTATTTTGCAAGCTATACGCCAGATCCAACATTGTTAGACCGTCAAGTTGGTCTATTTGAGTTAATGACGCGATATTTCTTGTTTAAAAGCTCAACACCACAGGAACGATTAGAGGCTATTGTTAATCATTTTGATTATTTAAAAGATGTGTTTACAGATGAAGCCATTCGCGAAATGTATTCTGTAGATCCAGATAATATTTATGACGATGTAAGTCGTATGAATCGTGGCTTTATTGTATGGGAATCAGAAGATCTTGATATGGTGGCCCGTTTATATTATGGACCGGGTCAACGAAAAGAAGGTTTTTTAACCTTGTTACTAACCTTGGGTAAACAAGGCGTATACCATGCTAATTTCCGCTTTGGTAAAGGTTTTAATGGAGAACCTGCTATGTGGATTGGCACGATTCAAGGATATAAAGATGGCCTTGATAATGCTAAAACAGTTACTAAAAAGATGTTTGGGTATCGACCAAAAAACTTCATTATGTTCCTATTACGCCATATTGCGGTCCTTTGTAAGGTCGAATCCATTTATGCCGTATCTGATGAAGGCTTTTATGCAAATACACACTTAGTTCGCGGTCATCGCGCTAAGGTAGCTGAGCTAGATCCATTGTGGGAGGAATCTGGTGGTGTTGTATGTAGTGATGACCGTTTCTTCAACATTCCATTAGAGGAATATCGTAAACCTATTGAAGAAATTAAATCACAAAAACGTAGCCAATACAGAAAACGCTATGAATTACTCGATCAATATGAGCAAGAGATTCAAGAACATCTGAAACCATTGTTACGTGTAAAATAGATATCTATAAAATAGATGTTAATATGATGAAAATTAGATTGTAGCTATGTAGGTGAAAAGGGGTTAGTATGCAATCTTGGATAATTAAGAATTCTGAAATGGTGCTGACCGTACTCATTTCACTGATGATATGTACGACGCGGTCATCTATGGCATTAGGGAATTTAATATATAGCCTTATTATATTGATGACCTTAGTAACTTGTTGGTATAGACGACATGAAATCTCTGTACCACAGTCCATACGCCAATATGGATGGGCCTATGTAGGCATGTTACTATGCGTATTGCCGTCCGCATTAATTAGTAATGATATAGCGGTGACCACAAAATATTTCTTTAATATTTGGGTTTGGAAGGTATTAGTCATCGTCCCAATTCTGCTATGTATTAAGAGTTCTCGTAAATTATACGCCATATTATCAGTATTTTTTGTGTATATGGGCATCGATGCTATATCGGCCTTTGCACAATATGTACTGGGCTATAATTTAGGACCAGGAGGTCGTGCAGGTGGTGTTATACACGGCTCTATGATGGGACTTGCCATGTTGTTAACATTGGCTTTTCCATTAGCATTAATTGCTGCCTATGATAAGAGATTTCCATCGTATGTAAGAAAATCTGCTATATTTTCTTTGTTTGGCATGCTATTAGGCATGTGGGGGAACCAAAGTCGTGGTTCCTGGTTATTTAATGGCATTAATGGTGCGCTCATTACATTGCGTTATTGCTTTGTAAATATTCGCTATGTATTAGTACTACTTGTAGCTGTTGTAGGTATAGGATATGCATTTAGTAGCAATCAAGCCTATGTAGCTCGTTTTGAAAGTACTTTTAATATAAGCACAGATGGTTCAAATTTGGGCCGTATCTATGTATGGGAAGCAGATAAGCAAATGATTATGGATCATCCTGTAACAGGTGTTGGTCCTGGATTATGGCAAAAAACATATCGAGAGCACTATAAATTAAAACAAGAAACTCAAGATTTAGGCCATTCTCATAATAATTTATTGCAAATAGCCTCTGAATCTGGTCTATTAGGCCTCGTTGGTTTCTTAGGGTTCTCAATTTTTATGTTCTGTAAATCGTTGAAACACTATGTGAAGACAAGAAACCCTTATGATTTATCAATCCTTGTAGGTTTAATTAGTTACTTATTCCTATTTGGATCAGTTGATTATACGTGGGGAAATTCATCTGGTATTCGCATGTTTTGGATTGTTATGGGCATCATGATTCAATTGAAAGCAATTGAGAGTTAATTGAGAGTTAATTGAGAATCACAGGATTATTTAGGAAATATTTACGCATTATTTAATTGATTTTTATGTCTAATTTAAATAGACCCAAAATCTCCAAAAAACTGCATAAAAGATAGCTAAAATCTATGTTTTTTCATAGTTTTAAACTTTTGAATATGATACAATATATGTAAATATTGGTACATTGTATTCGTATGGTTTAGAGGTTGTTTTCTTAAAAATTGTATTGAGAAAACAACCTTTTTTATAGTTTGGGGTATTAGTATGAATAGTTCTGGATATAATAATCACAACAAATTGCTTATTAGCAAAATCATAGTGCTTATAGCAGATTATATTTCTATTGTGTTAGGCACATTAGCGGCCTATCATTTGCGTTTAAACTTGCCATTATTACAGGTAAGTTCAAATTTTAAGGTAGATGAGATCTATGTATACGGTGTTATACCTTTCGTATTTTTAGCCATATTATTGCTCAATAATGCCTATTCTGTAGTATCTCCTTATTGGGATACGATGAAGAACTTATTCCGTAGCATCACTATTGGCGTCGTTGTATCCATTGTGCTCATGTACACAGGTCATGTAATCAACGATGTATCTCGACTCTTTGTTGTTTTTGCCTATCTATTTATGCTGCTCTTTATCTTTAGTAGTCGTTTTATTGTAGGTAAGATTCTTTCAAAGGCAGGATACTTAAATATACCAGTCCTTCTCGTTGGGGCAGGTAAAACAGCAGAGCTCGTAAAGAAATCTATAGATCGTATGCCAATTGCTACCTATAAGATTATTGGTTATGTAGATGATAATCCTAAATCCTCTACCATTGCTCAAGAATATCCATGTCTTGGAGCTTTTTCTGATGTAGAAAGAGTTATTAAGGATACAGGTGTACAAACCGTCCTTATATGTGCACCAGGGTTAGAGCCTAAAAAGTTAGTATCCTTGATCAATCACTTGCAACTATTAGTAAATCGCGTTGCCTTTGTACCTGAGTTGTTTGGTTTGCCTACAAGTAACATTACGGCGCGTGGCATGATGGAAGAGCAAGCCGTTGTATTGCGTGTACAAAATAACTTGGCTCGCAAGTCTAACCGTATTATGAAACGCATCTTTGATATTGTAGCTACTGTATGTGGTGGCATCTTGATCTTGCCAATCCTCGCTATCGTAGCTGTATTGATTTATCTAGATTCTCCAGGTCCTATCGTATTTGGTCACAAGCGCGTTGGCCAAGGTGGTAAAGAGTTCCCATGCTATAAATTCCGCTCCATGGTGCCTAATGCGCAAGAGGCGTTGGAGGTATATTTGAAAGAAAATCCTGCAGCTCGTGAAGAATGGGAACGAGATTTCAAATTAAAAGATGATCCTCGTGTTACAAGAATTGGTAAATTCCTACGTAAAACGAGTCTTGATGAATTGCCACAATTGTGGAATGTTCTCGTTGGGGATATGAGTCTTGTAGGTCCACGCCCTATCGTGCGCGATGAAATCGTAAAATACGGCGACTATATCAACGACTTTTACCTTGTACCACCAGGGATTACCGGTGTATGGCAAGTGAGCGGTCGTAGCGATACTACCTATGAAGAACGGGTATTAATGGACTCTTGGTATGTTCATAACTGGTCTGTGTGGATCGATATTGTATATTTATTGAAAACTGTGTTGGCTGTCGTTAAATCGAAAGGGGCTTATTAGTCGGGGGATTATGAGGGATAGTAGTTTTGATATTATGAAGGGGATTGCAATTTTGCTTGTTGTTTTGGGCCATTCTGTTCCAGACCAAGCAAGTGCTAGCGGTATTGCTAGTTATCCTTTATATTTGATGCGGACTATAATTTATAGCTTCCATATGCCTGTATTCTTCTTTGTAGCTGGCTATTTTATGCATATACCTTTGAAAGAGGGCTTCCAAAAATTCGTAAAAGATAAAAGTATACGGTTAATGGTTCCTTATTTCACTATTGGTTTATTGTATTTTCCCTTCAAATTAGCTTTATCAAAATTTGCAAGTCAGCAGATATATCCGCAAGATATATGGAAAATATTTATAGGCATTAATCCGGATGGGGAACTATGGTTTTTATATTGCTTGTTCTTTATTTCAATCATTATTGCCTTATTGGTTAAACGTGTAAATTTAGGTTTATTAATCTTATCTTTCATCATTGGCATGTTATCTGATGTATTAAATATCTTTTCTGTACCTATGGTATCAAAGATATTGTACTTCCAATTCTTCTATATCTTAGGCTTATATATAAAGAAATATATGCTATTAGATTATATGAAATCCGCAGGAGTAGCCCTTACATCTCTTGTGATTTTTAGTGTAGGTAATTATGCATTACTACATGATATTAATGTGTTTAAAATACTTACTCTTATAACAGCAGTTTCGGGGATTACTATTACATACTATATAGCTAACCAAATCTCATCTAGAATCGGATTATATAAAACACTTTTGATCTTTTTAGGTACTGTCTCCATGGATGTTTATATCTTTAGTGATATTGTTAAAATTCCATTCAGAATTGTACTTTGGTCTAAATTAGGATTGTACTATGAAGCTTTTATTGTGTGCTTCTTAGCATCTACAATTCTATCTATCTTGATAGGTTATATTTTAAGAAAAAATCATTATTCACGATTGCTATGTCTTGGAATGAAAAAATAAGGATATACATATGAAAAAACAATTTGATTATTTAGTAGTTGGGGCGGGCCCATTTGGTGCTGTATTTGCCCATGAGGCGCATAAGCGTGGTAAATCTGTACTTGTTATCGATCGTCGCAGTCATATAGCAGGTAATCTATATTGTGAAAGCAAAGATGATATTAACATTCACGTGTATGGTGCCCATATTTTCCATACATCTTTGAAGCATGTGTGGGATTATGTTAATCAATTTGCTGAGTTCAATCACTATGTAAATAGCCCTGTAGCAAATTATAAAGGTGAAATGTACAATTTGCCGTTTAATATGAATACATTCTCTAAAATGTGGAATATTCGTACTCCAAAAGAGGCACAGGATATCATTACAAAACAACGGGCTGCTATTACAAGTGAACCAAAGAACTTAGAAGAGCAAGCCATTAGTCTTGTAGGTACAGATATTTATGAAAAGCTCATCAAAGGATATACGGAAAAACAATGGGGCCGTAAATGTACAGAATTGCCAGCTTTCATTATTAAACGATTACCAGTTCGTTATACATATGATAATAACTACTTTAATGACCGTTTCCAAGGAATTCCTATGGGCGGTTATACGAAGATGATTGAACGCATGTTAGAGGGCATCGAAGTTCGTTTAGGCGTTGACTTCCTTAAACATCGTGATGAATACGAAGCCTTGGCAGATACGATCATCTATACAGGTCCTATTGATGAATACTTTGGTTATTCTGAAGGTGTTTTAGAATATCGTGGTCTTCACTTTGAAACAGAACGTCTTGAAGAGGAAAATCATCAAGGCGTTGCCGTTGTGAACTATACAGAAGGCGATATTCCTTATACTCGTATCATCGAGCATAAACACTTTGAATTTGGTACACAACCTGTTACATATGTAACTAAAGAATATCCAAAAGACTGGAAAATCGGCGAAGAAGCCTATTATCCAGTGAACGATGTAAAGAATTTAGACCTTTACGCAAAATATGTTAAAAAGGCTGAAACGATTTCCAATGTTATCTTTGGTGGTCGTTTAGGGGAATATAAATATTACGATATGGATAAGGTGATTGCTAGTGCCTTGGCGTTAGTAGAAAAAGAGTTAGCCTAATTTTTCATATGGTAAGTAGATAGACTTGAGAGACAATACTCATGTAGGAGAGTACTAGTGAATATTAAGATTTTAGTAGCCACACATAAGCAATATTGGATGCCAGAGGACTCCGTATACATGCCAATCCATGTAGGTAGAGAGGGCAAGGATGATATTGGTTATACTGGCGATCATACAGGGGATAATATTTCCTCAAAAAATGCAAATTACTGCGAATTGACAGGCTTATATTGGGCTTGGAAAAACCTTGATGCGGACTATATTGGTCTCGTACATTATAGACGTTATTTTACGCGCAAAGAGGTGCGTTCCGTAGAGGATAAAAAGAACCAAATTCTTACAGGAGCGGAATGGGAGAAACTACTTTCAGAATATCCTGTAGTCGTAGCGGATAAGCGTAAATATTATATTGAATCTAACCGTTCTCACTATAATAATGCTCACCATAGCGATGGCCTTGATGCGGCAGAGCAAATCATCGCTGAGAAATATCCTGAATATAGTGCTGCTTTCACAAAGGTTTGCAATCGCACCTGGGCGCACATGTTCAACATGTTTGTCATGCGTCGTGACCTATTTGATCAATACTGCGAGTGGATGTTCTCTATCTTGGAGGAAATCGAACATCGCGTCGATATTTCCAATTACGATACATACGAAGCGCGTATTTATGGTTTTGTAAGCGAAATCTTGCTCGATGTATGGATTGAAGCTAATAACATCGACTATAAAGAACAAAATGTATCCTTTATGGAGCCTCAAAATTGGTTGAAAAAGGGTGGCTTATTCTTAAAAAGAAAATTCTTTAAATAATAGACCTATTTGTATTATGGAGAAATTTTTTGATGCGAGAAATTAGTTTTTCGGAAATTAAGCGTGTCGCTTTAGATATTTTAAAAGATGTGGCACATTTTTGTGATACACATGATATTCGATATGTATTAGCCTATGGAACGATGTTGGGGGCTGTTAGACATAAAGGCTTTATTCCATGGGATGATGATATTGATATTATGATGCCACGGGATGATTATAATCGCTTTATTAAGCTATATAATGACCATAATCCAAGATATCAAGTATATTCTATTGAAAACGATGATAGTTACACCTATACAATGGCAAAGGTATTCGATCAAGAAACAGTTATGATTGATAATACATTATGGCGTAATTTTGATAAAGCAGGTGTATTTATAGATATTTTCCCTATGGATGGGTTACCAGATGATACACAGGCACAACAAAAACTTTTTAGACACCAACAACTTTTAAATTTGTTGTTCCATGGGTCGTCTATGAAGTTTACATTTAGTAATCGCTACGTAGACTCTAAAGGTAGCTTTGCTAAGCTAAAAGGTTATATTCGTACATTCTTGAAATTTGGTGCCATTAGCTTAATGCATTTTTTACCAACTACAAGTTTAATTAAAAAGATTAACCAAGATGCACAACAGTATCCATTTTCAGATGCGAAATATATAAGTGTTCTCGTTGACTGTGCAAGTGGTAATAAACGAGAGGTCTATGAAAAGACCTTGTTTGATAATAGAAGTTTATATCCTTTTGAGGATACTGAGTTTTGGGGACTTACAGATAGCGATTTCTATTTAAGTCATTTGTACAATAATTATATGGAAGCACCACCTGAAGATCGCCAGGTACCGCATCATAACTATAGAGTGTATTGGAAACAATAAGAGGGGATTATATTATGAAACTATTTACAGTAGGACCAACACAAATGAGAAAGGAAATTCTTGATGTAAGACATCAACAAGTTCCTTATTTTAGAACAACAGAATTTTCTGAAGTTATGTTAGACTCAGATAAACTGCTCAAAAAGTTTATGAATGCACTAGAAAGCTATAAATCCATCTACTTAACAGCTTCTGGTACAGGCGCATTAGAAGCTACTATTATGAATTGTATGAATGAAACTGACCATGTACTAGTTATTAATGGTGGTACTTTTGGTCAACGTTTCGTTGATTTATGTGAACTCCATGAGATTCCTCATACAGTAATTAAATTAGAAGATGGCGAGGCGTTGACTGATAAACACTTTGCTGCAGTAGAAGAACAAGCATTCACATTTGTTATTGCTAATATCGATGAAACTTCTACAGCACAGCTATATGATATTAATTTATTAAGTAGCTTTGCTAAAAAGAAACAAGCGTACTTAGTGATTGATGCAATTAGTTCGTTCTTAATCGATCATTATGATATGGCTGGTAATAATATTGATGTTACTATTTTGAGTTCCCAAAAAGGACTTTGTATTGCACCAGGTATATCTCCTATTGTAATTAGTGACAGATTATATGAGGAACGTGTAAAAAATAATCACATTAAGAATCTTTATTTTGATTTCAACCAATATATAAAGAACTTTACAAGAGGTCAAACACCATTCACACCCGCTGTTGGGGTATGCTTAGAAATGAATAAAGCATTACATTTAATTGAAGAAGAAGGTTTTGAAAACTATTTATCTCGTATTGATAGTGTGGCAAAAGATTTCAGAAATAGAATTAAAGAACTACCAGTATCTCTTCCTACTTTTACTATCAGTAATGCGGTTACACCTATTCGTTTTGAACAACCAATCGCTAAAGATGTATTTACAATTTTGAAGGACAAATATGATATTTTTGTAAATCCTACGGGTGGGGTCAATGAAGACTTTGTACTACGCGTTGCTCATATTGGTGATACAACCATTGAGGATAATAAAATGCTCGTAGAAACAATGAAATCAGTCATTAAAGAGATTACAGGTAAATAATATGGTAAAAGTGATAACATATGGAACATATGATTTGTTTCATGAGGGACATTATAATCTATTAAAGAATGCAAAAGCATTAGGTGATTATCTTATTGTTGGGGTTACATCCGACTATTTTGATAAATCTAGAGGCAAATTTAATGTTCGTGATTCTTTAATGACGCGCATAGATAATGTGCGTGCTACAGGTTTTGCAGATGAAATCGTAGTAGAAGAATATTTTGGCCAAAAAATAGATGATATCAAACGTTTTAATGTAGATATATTTACTGTTGGATCTGATTGGGAAGGCTATTTTGATTATTTAAATGAGTATTGTAAGGTAGTTTATCTACCAAGAACACAAGGTATTTCTAGTACTCAAATCAGAAATTCCGAGAATGTTAGATTAGGTATTATTGGTAATGAAGTTATTTTGGACAGATTTTTAGATGAGTCTAAATTTGTTAGTGGTATTGATATTATAGGTGGGTACACAGAGACAGATGAGACTGATACTATCTATAAATCATATCAGTTTAATGATTTAGAGCAATTTTGTTCATCTGAAAAGTTACTAGATGAGGTAGATGCGGTATATATTAACATGCCTTTATCTAAACGTGGTGCGTATATTGAAAAAGCACTACAAGCTAGAAAACATGTATTAACAGAATTTCCATTTAGTAGTGACCTTGATGAAACATTACGCTTGATAGAGTTGGCGAAATCTTCCAACTTAGTATTAATGGAAGGCTTAAAAACAGCGTATAGCCCTGCTTTTAATAAGTTAATTGCCATGGCTCGTAGTGGAAAAATTGGTAAAATCTTTAATGTAGAGGCTAATTTTACACAAGTTTTAGGTGATGATTTGGCTAATCAAGTTAGAATAGCGGGTGGTAGTATTTTATCTTTAGCATCCTATCCGTTATTGGCTATCTTTAAACTCTTAGGCTTTAATTATAACCGCGTTGATTTTATAAGTCATAAGGTTGATGATGTCGATATTTTATCGAAAATTAATTTCCTTTATGATGATGCGATGGCTTCTGCTACAGTGGCTATCAATGCTAAAGCTGAGGGTGATTTAGTCATATCTGGTTCTAAAGGATATATCTATGTACCTGCACCTTGGTGGAAAACAGAATTCTTTGAAATGCGCTTTGAAGATGTAAACTTGAATCAAAAGTACTTCTATAAATTTGAAGGTGAAGGCTTACGATATGGAATTGTTGAGTTCTTGAAATGTATTAGAGAGGATTCTGAAAGCTTCTTGATGAGCCATCAAGATATAATTGAAGAGGTACGCGTCCTCCATAAGTTTGTATCTGATACCGATGTTACTGTAATTTAGTATGGGATTTGATGAGTATGCAACAATTATCTTTACGAGAAGTTCAGCTAGAAGAGTTAAATCTTCTCAAGGATTTTGACCAATTTTGCAAAAAATATAATTTAAAATATAGCTTATGTTATGGCACATTAATAGGTGCAGCTCGACATAAAGGGTTTATACCTTGGGATGATGATATTGATGTTTGCATGCCAAGACCTGATTATGAACGGTTATTAACCTTAAAAGAGCACTACGATCACGATGGATTAGAGCTAATTGCTAATCCTATCAATCATAGTTTGGATGCAACCTATGCGGCTATAATCAATAAAAATATTCCTTGTGAAAATATATATTCTAATACATTGCGTAGTAAGTATTTGTGGATAGATATTTTTCCTGTTGATGGGTTTAGTGAAGATATGTCTATCATGAAAGAAATTTATGATAAATCGATTTTTTATCAAAAAATACTTACATTAGCTAGTGCTAAGCTATTTAAGGGTAAATCTCTCATCCATGCTTTAGGCAAATTAGTTATTGTGCCATTATGCCGTTTATTTGGTAAACAACGTTGTATCGATATCATGGATCGTTTGGCTAAATCTTATGACTATACTAAATCAGAGTATGTTGGTGTAATTGCATGGGGTGAAGGTGTAAAGGAACGATTGCCTAAACAAGATTTTGAAAAGATGACTACCATTGAATTTGAAGACCAATCATTCTCTGTTATGTCTTGTTGGAGAGAATACCTGGACAATATGTATGATGATTATATGCAGATGCCTCCTGAGGATCAACGCTGTGGACATAATATTGTTGCTTATAAGATAGATCGAAAGGATTGAGTATATGGAGCCATTAATTTCTATTATTGTTCCTATTTATAATGTTGAACAGTATGTTGATAAATGTATTCAATCAATACTTAATCAAACCTATCAAAATTTAGAAATTATTTTAGTCGATGATGGGGCAACCGATTGTAGCGGTTCTATTGCAGATTCTTATGCGGCGAAGGATAAACGAATTAAGGTTTTTCACAAAGAAAATGGTGGGCTTTCCGATGCTCGTAATTATGGTTTAGATCATGTTACAGGAGACTATATTTTATTCGTTGATAGTGATGATTTTATAGAAAATACAATGTGTGAAAGATTATTTACTGTAGCGAATAGTATCAATGCTGATATGGTTTCCTGTAATTATTATATCTATAGAGGCGATGATGATATAAGTATACACACTATGTCTGTTCAAGATGATAAACGAACTTTTACAGGCATGGATATGTTGAGATATTATCTATTAAAAACTGAACCATTCGATCTCAATGTAGTATGGAATAAACTTTTTAAATCTGAGTTATTCAATGGGACAGTACTAGTTCGTTTTCCAAAGGGGAGAGTTCAAGAGGATAATTTTACTATTTTCAGGCTATTTTTAAATGCTAATACTATAGTAACAGTAAATGAACCCCTTTATTATTATGTACAACGCGCTGGTAGTATAATGGCTAATTTCAGTAGACGTTTTATGACAGATACAGTAGAGTCCCATATATATATGAGTGATTATATTATGAATCACTGTAGTAGTGTAAAGAATGAGCTGCAACTGTATCTTTTAAATTCCTATGTGGAATTGTCTCGTAGAGTTTGTGCAAATAAATGTAAGAAAGAGTACAATGATTTACTAACTCAATATAAACACTATGTATTAGCTCATACAGTTGATACTAGCCATAACCCATTGTGGAAATGCAAACAATATATAAAGAGGGTATTGGTTAAATTGTATTATTAAATATAAATTATATATATTTGTAAGGTTGTATATTATATATGATTAAAACCCATAGAGATTATCTTGATATTTTTAGATTGATAATACTATGGGGTTTTCTCTAATTATGAAAGCATGATTAGTAAGGTTTGATAGATATTAATGTTAGAGGATGGGTAATGTGAGGAAGAGTTACTCCGTATTAATAGAGAATATATTTTCTCTGCTGACTCTGCGTGCTTTAGAATATGTACTCGCATTTATCTTGGTACCATATTTAATTCGCGTATTAGGACCATTGCATTTCGGGATGATTGCCTTTATGCAAGGTATTATGGAATATTTCCGAATTTTTGTTGATTTTGGGTACTCCTTAACGGCACCAAAGGCAATAGCACAAGCTGAAGAACAGAAGATAGGATCTCTATTTGCCAAATATTTTTATGGAAAAGTATGTATATTAATATTTGTTACCATAGTATTTTTCGCTATTTATAATTTGCAACGTATATTACTAGGAAATATGATTGATATAGTATTATTTCAGGTTATGTACTGTGGAATTATAGGCAATGTTTTATTTCCTGTATGGTTTTTCCAGGGCATACAGAAAATGCGGTATATTACTATCTTAAATATGAGTGGTCGTATCTGTACAATGCTTGGTATATTTTTACTCGTAAAATCTCCAGATGATTATATACTTGCGGCATTTTTACAAGCTTGTACTCCATTAATTGCAGGTATTTTTTCAATAGTTTGGTTAAGAAAACACTATACAGGATTATTTAAATTGCCACCTATGGATGAGATTATTAATTCTTATAAAGAAGGCTGGTCTATATTCATATCTTCGTTGGCAGTTAACTTGTATACTGCAACTAATGTAGTAGTATTAGGTATGCTTACGAATAATGTTATCGTTGGTTATTATAGTGCTGCTGATAAATTAATTACCTGTGTTCGCAGAGGTATATATGCTGTAAGTGATGCCATATATCCCTTTATCAGTAAGATGATGAGAGATGATATTCCCAAGGGATTACAATTTATTAGAAAGCAATTATTCTTGTATTTGCTTATAGGTCTCGTTGGTTGTACATCTCTATTTTTCTTTTCAGATACTATAGTTACGCTACTGTTTGGAGCGGATTATGAGTTAACAGTTGATGTATTACGAATCTTGTCATTTGTTCCATTAGCTGTTGCTATTAGTACTGTATTTGGTGAAGAAACGATGTTACCCCTTAATATGAATAGTGCTTATAGTCGAACTCTAGTATTAGCAGCATTCTTTAGTTTGTTATCTATATTCCCATTGTGTTATATGTGGGGTGCAGAAGGCGTAGCAATGACAATGCTACTAACAGAATTTCTAATTATGATTGTTATGGGAGGCTTATTATGGAAGCGACTCTTGTAAGATGTATTAACTAGTTTGTGAGGTTTGTCTTAATATGATTAATACAGTATATTATAAAATTCAAGAGCTATTGCTTTGTGCAATGATAATTGCATTACCATTGATGCGGATACCAGATCGGTATACTTTGTTCTCAATGGGTAATAATCTATCGATGATATTTCTTTTCTTTTCCATTTTGTTATTTATTGTATATAGCATATGGAAAAAGAAGACAGAGGTTCCATTTAAACCATATTTTGCTATATCTATCGTTTGGATTGTTTTTTGTACTATTTTAGGAGTATTCTCTTTTCCTTTTTATGATACTGTTATCTATACGTATCTAATTAATACATCTGTTATCCAAAAACTATATGCTCTATTTCCTTCATTCGTAGGTAATGAATTTATTCTACAAGTAAAGTTGATGGTATCTTTAGTTTGGTATTTATTTAGAAACTTTATATTCCCACTAATAGGGTTATTCTTAATTATTTTTAATCTATATAAGGATGATTGTAAAAAAGGTCTCGATACAATTGTTAATGCTGCAAGAATATTAACAATTCTATGTATAGCTTACTCTGTTATAGAGGTTTCTTGGCTATGGAGTGGTTCAGATTATTTAGCTTCTATACTAGTAATGATCAATAATAGCTTATATGACCCTGTAGTACAAAGTGGTTGGTGGCCTCCAGAATTATGGCCAGGTCAACTTAGAAGCTTTGCGTTAGAACCATCTTATTTTAGTATGATTGCCGTATTTTTAGCTCCATTATTAGGTATTCATTATGTGAATGCTAAAAATAAACTTGATATTATATTAGCATTTTTCTTGATTTTTATGATTTTCTTAACTAAAGCTCGCACAGGTATTGTTGTTTATCTATTCGAACTCGTAGCATTTATCGTATTAAGTCTAATCTTTAGATACCAATCTTGGTGGAAGTTGTGTCTATTTACAATTGGTCTCAGTGTTCTTAGCTATTCTTTCGCCATTATTGGTGATTCTGTAGTAAGTCCTATGATTAAGACAAGTATTTCTCAAACGACTGCTGTCGAAGAAGCACCTAAGGCTATATCTGTAGAAAAAGCTTTAGATAAATATATTGATAGCAATGTTAAGTCGGTTAGCAATACTAGTTCTAGATCTAATTCAGCTAGATTTGGCAATACAGTTGCGATGTTTAACGTTGGACTAGACCATTTAGCATTTGGCGTTGGTAGAGGTTTGCACTCAAGCTATATGGTTGATAAATTCCCTGATTTTGCTAAAGATAGTGGCGAAGTTAAACGTTGGACAGAAGATGTGTTACAAAAAGGGTTTCTAGCATTTGAATATCCAGTGCTTAATGAATTTGCAGCTATATTGGCTTGGTTTGGGTTAATTGGGGAAATCTTGTTTATTACGCCAATTTTATATATTTTATATAGAGTATATAAGATTAAGAAGTATATTAATAACCCTACATTAGTCTACCTATTAGTAGCATTCTTTGGGCAAATTGCATGCTTTATGAGTAATGAATTTTTATTGGCATATCCAATACTTGTAGGGATTTTGATCTGTTATATTAAATTTTATGAGCATAGTGATGCATAAATAGTATGGGGAGTTAATGTATTAGAAAGTACAAAATATATATTGTAATTAATATTTAAAATAAATCGAATAAATTTGATATTCTATTTATGGCTTTTCTATCTCATAATTGGTTATAATCTATACAGTAATATTATGGAATGAATATATTGGGAGTTTTCATTTCTGGGGATAAATTAGTTAATATATAGGTTTGGGAGAATTTAGCTATGAGAAAATATGTACTTTCAGTTGATAAGAATAAGCCAATAGAGCTTGAAATCACAAATATTTTAGATGATGACAAAACTATAGTGCGTGGTCGTCTTAATACATATCATTTGGATTATGATGTAGAGACATCTTCTGTGTTATTAAGCTTTACTTTGGAAGACGATCGAGAGTCTATATATAGTATTAGATTACAAGAAGATGACTCTTTATTAAAATGTTTAGATTGTACTCCTCAGGAGGTATTCTTTAACATTGTTAATTTCCTAGGTGAAGTAATACATAAGGCTAAATCTGTTGGATATACATTAGTTATGAAGTTAGACTATCAAGCTTCTAGATTACTTGTAAAGGATTTAACAAAAATTGGTGAGGAATATCGCGTATTCAATGGAGAATTAGTATATTAGGATAATTTTTAATAAAATATATAGTGGAATTAAAAGAAGGTATCAACTGTAATTGATACCTTCTTTTATATAGAAATAATTAACTTATTAGTTGAAGTATAGTATATGGGCTTATAGGACAAAAAGTGTGTGTAAAAACCCTTATGACACTAGATATTTACTAGTGTTATAAGGGTTTAATCTTTTTCTGGAGAAGTTTGAGGGTGGACAAAAAGTGTGGGTGAAAACATCAATTAGCCCTTGTAATTACTGACTAAAATGAGGTTATATCTTCCTATATATAAACAAATATGGAGGAAGAGTTTATGCGACAAATAAAATGTCCTGATTGTAATGAAAAATGTATTAAACATGGTGTTTTAAAATCTGGTTCTCAGCATTGGTTTTGCAAACATTGTAAGGTGGCATTTACCGTTAAAATTAATAATTTAAGTAAAGAGTTAAACCTATTCTTGAATTGGTTATT
>NZ_UQYC01000012.1 GCF_900545205.1 uncultured Veillonella sp.
CCATAAACGCAGTTGGTAGGTTACAAAATTCATAAGTTACATCCATACCATGTTTTTCGAGAATAGAACCAATCGTTTTTACGGTCTCAAATTCATGACTAGAAAGCTCAGGATTCTTAGCTAATGTATAGTTAATAGCAAACGCATCCGGTGCGAAGCTTTTACAAAGATCTGAAAAGGTATTAGTAAGGGACATAGTGCCTCCATGTATATATCCTAATTATTGTAAAAATTATAATACTCTACAATAAAGAATAGAAAACTCATTTACTCTTAATTATACAATGTTATTGCCTATTATTGTAAAATTCCGTACAATATAAACAGAATTTGATAAACCATGTATATGGATGTTTGAGGAGGTTTCTATGTTTAAGTTCAAAAAGTTGACAGCCATCGCCCTCGTAGCGGTAGCAGCAATGGGTTTATTGGCTGGTTGTGGTAATGACAAACCAAAAATGACACAACAAGAAGGTGTATTGCGTGTAGGTTCTGAAACTACATTCCCACCATTCGAATTCACTGAAGGCGACAAATACGTTGGTTTCGACGTTGATTTGTCCGAAGCAATTGCGAAAAAATTAGGTTTAAAAATGGAATTCAAATCCATGGGCTTCGATGCTTTGATTCCAGCAGTTCAATCTGGCGATATCGACATGATCGCAGCAGGTATCAATGCTACACCTGAACGTGAAAAAGCATTGGACTTCTCCGATGTATACTTCGACCAAGGTGGTTTCATCACAGTTGTTCGTAAAGACAACACAACAATCCATAACATGGATGAATTAGCAGGTCATACTGTAGGTGCTCAAATCGGTACTATCCCTGTTGAAATGGCTCAAAAAATCCCTAATACAACAGTAAAACAAATTGATTCCAATGCTAATATCTTCATGGAATTGAAAGCTGGTACAATCGACGGTGCTATCATCGATAACGCAGTGGCTATGTACTACCTTAAACAAGGTGCTGACAAAGACCTTAAACTCGTAGGCGAACCTACTAAAGCTGAAGGTACAGTTCTTGGCGTGAAAAAAGGCAACAAAGCTTTACAAGAAGCTGTTAACAAAGCTCTTAAAGAACTTAAAGAAGACGGCACTTACCAAAAAATCTACGACAAATGGTTTGGTAATTACAACCAAAAATAATATCTATCCTTATGCTTTAGGATAAATACAATCCCCTCTTAAAGATTTCAATAATCACAAAAAATAATATCTATCTCTATAAACTAGGATAAATATAACCCCTCTGAAAGACTTCAAGGCTCACATATAGTGATACCGAAGTGCTTTTAGAGGGGATTTTTTATTCTAATCCCTCTTTTGCGGTCCCTCGCGTTCGTTATATAATAAATACGTATTCTATAGTAAACGTAACTAATTAAAGGAGGCCTTATGGCACAGTACTTTACGGAACGCCTACAAAAGGTCTTCCACATGATTTTTAAATCCTACAATCAAGAAATGGCCCAAGAAGGTTTGCGCCAATTAGAACTGATTGTAAATAATCAGCATAGTCCTGAGCAGCCAAATCATCGGGCATTGAGAAACGACATGACGACCTCGCTGGGAAATGAAATCGACACCAAAGAGGACGCTTTAAAAATAGCCAATGATCCTGAGGCTCGAGAGATAGCTGATGCGTACGCTTTGTTAGCTCGTATCTATGCAGGGCCACGCTTTACATGGGAGGAATCTAATTTCCCGGAAAATAACATGCGCACCTATCAATGCTTGCACGATAGCATTCGCCGTTGTAGTCCTATCGGTACCTTACAAGCATTACGTATCAATGGAACGATTACACCTACTGTTGAAAAGGATATGTTAATATCTTTTGACGATGCGTTTCGTATTGTTTACGACTACGCGGAGCAAGGTGATGCCTTCTGCCAATACATTATAGGCAATGTCTTTTTCTGGCGCGATGACGACCGTATCAGCCTTACAAGGGATATGATTACACCACCTCGCCTCAGTTTGGCGAAACGTATCCAACAGAGCTTCCAAAAAGGTTCTATACAGGAACGTCTTATAGCCTTACAAGGTACGATTTCCAACGAAACATTACAGGAAAATGCTACTAAACTCGCCAAGGAATGGTTTAACAAGGCCCTCAACAATGGACTTGCCATGTTCCAAGGCAATTTACGTAACATCTATATCGACGAAGGCGATTTTGATAATGCGCGCCGTGTAGCTTTAACGGCTGCTGAGCTAGGTAATCCAACCATGATGCTCTACACCGGTCTAGACTGTCATGAACATGGAAAATTTGAGGATGCTTTCACATGGTTCACGAAAGGTGCCTCCTTGGGCCAAGCTGAAAGCACAGCCGAATTAGCAGATTACTACTATCATTTCTATGATACTAAAGAGCTACGCAGAGTCATTCCTTATGATCCTGTAAAAGCAATTGGACTCTACCGCCGTGCAGCTACTAAGTATTTTAGTGATGCCGGCTATGCTGCATTACAAGCCGCCTTTGGCTATATCTTCCACATTGGTCACCTACCGCTAGACTGGGGCCTCATTGCAGACTTAACACACATGGCAGCCATAAAAGAACGCTTTATGTTTTCCTTGCCATACATCGGTTACATGCGCATCCATGGCTTAGGGGTAACCAAGAATATACGCTTTGGTGTTCAATCCTTAACACGTGTACTAGAGGAAGAAAAGCGCGCATTAGAAGAGGAAGATCGCGTTCTCTTTTACGATATTACACGAGCTTTAACGCGCGTTGCCTTAGGCTATGCCTATGAAAAAGGCTATGTTTCAGGCAAACCTGATTTGGATTCTGCAGTAGCCTATTACGAAGAATCCCATCAATACATACTGTCTCACAAGGCAAACCTCGATGAAGAGTTAAAAGATATTCCTATCGATGATGAAGCAGAACAACGGTTAGCGGCCTTTGAAGAGGTTGATGGCCATTGGCGCTACAAGGAAGGTATTACAGAGTCTACAACCACAGTACGTCCTGGTCACACAGAATGGCCTCAAAATGCAGCACGTTTATCTGTAAACATGGATGACTTCTTATGGGATACCACCTTATATGATTGGCAAACCATTGAGCACGCCTTAGCATCACAAGACGAAATGAAGCTAAGCTTTTACAATCATTTCCTATCCGTTCCAGACAAGCTACGCAACATTTTTAAGCTAGATGTAAAGCGTATGCTACGTGATACGTACCAAGTCAGAATACATGGTTATGACCCAGCAGAAGGTCAAGAGACCATTTACCGAGCACTGCTCAAGAAAGAGAATGCCATTCAGCTATTAAAAGACCTCTACGATACGCACCAATTGCCTATATTAGGAGACAACTGGTCCATCGAAACGAACGAGGAAAAACCAACTTGGCATTATGTACTCGATGTAGATCAACAAGCATTCCTACTTGAAGAATACGACGATGCTAACGCCATGATACAAACTGCACTACAAGGCTTAAAAGACAAAAAATACGAACAAATTAATGTCCGTACTCATGACTTTATTGGCCCATCCTATTTCATTTTCAGAGGCAATCACGCAAATCCATTTAGAGTTCAACTCTATCTAAAAGAATCCGTACGCCACTCTATCGACAAAGATGGAAACCCTCTAGATACGCCAGGTAATACCTATCTATTTGAACAACATTTAGGTAACGAAGTATCATTAAACTACTGGATTCAAAAAACGATTAATACCTTGGAAATACCTGAGCTAGATAATTGGAAAAAACTCAGTGTGCCTAAGGCATTACAATAGAAATAACCGAAAACATAAAAAGAGCTAGTACATAAAATGTACTAGCTCCTTTTTATAACCTATAAATAGACTAAACTATTATAAATGATCATAAGGGTAATGAATACGGAAATTCCTATAAACCAACATCGACAAACTGTTGTTCATAAGTATTTTCCACAGTTTCTTGTACAACCATGTCGCTACGATGTACTTTATCAAGCATCTTGGAACGAGCCGTTGTAATCACGCTTTCACTATGTTTACCACCACGCCAAGCAAACTTAGATGTGCCGATGGTATATTTCAAGGTCGCATAAGGACCACTCAAATGATGAGATGCTGTTTTGTAACCCGCATCAAGAGTAAGATGTGGTGTAATATGGAATTCTGCACCCACTTTAAACCCTTTAATAGCATCGCGCTTATTTAATTTATAATAGCCTACTCTTACAGCCTCTCTACCACGCCAATTATAATAGTCCGCATAGACACGAGCCCAACGAGCATTTTTGAAAGTTCGTGAGTATCCTACATCAAATCCACTGGCAGCAACCTTTTCTGATAGCATCCAATGATTTTCATAAGCAGCTATACCATAATTATAAAGACTTTGATCAGGATCCATACCATATGGATACAATCCTGCAGGATCACCCAATACAACACTACGCCCATGGAGACCTATATATTTTCTATCATCAGTCCCTAGATTTCGGTACAGATTAGCATGAAATTCATTAAGGCCTGCCACATATTCTACACCGCCACTAACGCGCTTATAGCCACCTTTAAACACATGGTCATAGAACGCATTAACACCGACATAAGCATGTTCACCTTTGCTAAGACGACGATAGCCAATGCCAATATTAGCATTCATTCCTAATGATTCTTTCGTATCTGTTTGTTTATCATGACTTATAAACGTCCCTGCAGGTCTGGCTGGCTCCAAATAACCATCTAATTTATAAGATGAAATCTTTTCTCCACTGCGCCCAATACGACCTTGTACAAAGACAACGCTTTTAGCATTTTCATCATAATGGGTTATAGGTTGCAAGGTCTCAATATACAATTTATTGATTGCAGTAGATTTTGAATTTTTCGAAGTTACAGTATTTAGATCATCATGTCTCATCGATGATTCACCAACATAATGGTGCTGACTATGCGTCTCTTTCGAATCTTTCATACCAACACCAACTACGATATCTGTGCGATCCATCCAGCTAGAGCGAACTGCTTCATGCTTAGCCCCATTCACTTCTGTAGTAGAATCTGCAACACCTTGACCATGTCCATTTTGTACATCTGCTGCAAAACCTGTAGCACTAAATGCACATGCTACAGCACCTAAAACCATTGCTTTTATCATTAATGTCTTGCTCATATAAATTACTTCCCTATTATTACATGTCTTATTTAATATCTATAATCTAAACTACAGTGGTATTATAAATGATCGATTGGCGCCAAATAATCGTATTCAATGTCATCAAAGGATTCTACAATCATATCTTGACGACGTACCTTATCTAGCATTTTAGAGCGAGCTGTTGTAATCGTATCATCACTATGCTTGCCACCCCAGAAGGCAAATTTAGATGTACCTAATGTATATTTAAGAGTGCCATACATACCTTTCGACATGTTATTAGCATTGTTATACCCAATATCTAAAGATATATGTGGTGTTAACTGTAATTCAGCACCGATTTTAATGCCCTTATAGTGATTTGCATTTCGTGCGGTAAACCACGGCACAGACCAATGACCTGGACGTCCCCAATTATATTCTTGTGTATGCCCGAATCCATGTCCCTTCCAACGATATCCGTTTACATAGGCACGAGCCCAGCGAGCATTCTTGAAAGATCTAGCAAAACCAATTTCATAGCCATCTAGTGCTCTACCGCCTTTGTAGGTATAATAATTTTCACTAGGAATCGTATTATAAGGGAATGTATCTGGATAGCCATTAGGATACAACCGTTTAGGATATGGATTACCGCCACCACCTTTTACGAGTTCCTTATTACCAAGGCCTCTATACACATTGGCATACACTTCGTTGAGACCATTCACATACTCTACACCACCGCTGATACGATTGTAATTTCCTGTGAAAGCACGATCTACAAAAGCATTAACACCTACATAGGCATGTTCATTTCGGCTAAGGCGTCGATATCCAATACCTACGGAACCAATAATTCCTAATGTTTCGGATGATTTTTCATCCGTATTTATTTTTGTATAAGAAGTTTGTCCATAGCGATTGATTATTACTTCAGGAAGAAGATAACCACGCATCTCTTTCGACGCTATTTTCTCACCACCGCGTCCAATGCGCCCCTGTACAAATAGAACACTTTTACTGTTCTCATCATAATGAGAAATAGGCTGCAATGTTTCTATATAAGCTTTCGTTACATTACCGTAATCAGATTTCTTATTATAAATGGTATCCAAATCATCCGTTAGAAAGTGTCCTTTATCTATTTTGGAGTGACCTCCGGACTGTACACCTACTGCGATATCCGTACGATCCATCCAATTCGAACTTACAGCTTCATGTTTAGCCTTATTCACTTCTGTAGTAGAATCTGCTATACCTTGTCCATGTCCATTTTGTACATCTGCTGCAAAACCTGTAGCACTAAACGCACATCCTATAGTTCCTAACACCAACGCCTTAAAGAATACATTTCTTCTCATGACTTATACGCTCCCCTCGTTTTGCATAAGAAATAAAACCACACAACACTGCCCGTTCTTCACGTTCATTTCATGTTCAATTAATCTTCATTATAGGTATGCTTGCTTCTATAGTCAATATAAGGCCTTATAGTTAAACGACACTTAAAGATTCTCTAAATCATTATGTTACAAATTGATTTCTATTTTCAGGCATAAGAAAAAGACCACCCGCAAGCTGGGTGGTCTTTTTTCTGGGGAATGAAATTGTTATTTGAATAAAGGCAAGATTGCGTTTGCTAAACCAGTAAGTGCAGCCAAAATTGCTTTAACGATAGTTGCTACCATTGCTCTTCCTCCTTCTCATATAAGCACAATAACTAAACTAACTATAAATATCTTAAACTAGTATATTAAGTTTAATATGAAATGAGTAAATTTTTACACATTAATTTTTCATGAGGAAAACAATAAAGTACTAATTATGATAGATATTTTCATGAGAAAGATAGCATACAACGAATTCATAATTCTATATATTTTCTTAATATTTTGTAAACTAGCATAAATATGACTTAGAAACTCAGTCATAATAGAAAAACCCTTCTCTACATTCCCAGTTCAAACCGAACTAAAGAATATTAGAGAAGGGTTTCTATAAATTATGTTGTTTCCTATCTATAATTATAGAGATTTAACAACCTCTGCACAGCGATGGCAAAGTGTAGGATGTTCGCTATCTTGACCTACTGTATCGCGATGGATCCAGCAGCGTTCACATTTTTCAAGTTCAGATGGAGCAACTACTGTTGCAACGCCTGTTTCTTCGTCTTTTACTGCCTCTGCTGGAGCAGCGCCATTTACGATGTGAGCTTCGGATACGATAACAAGTTTAGACAAGCCTTCTTCACCAAGAGCGTTCAATGCGTCAAATGCAGCGCCTTCAGCATATACTGTAACGGATGCATCCAATGGGTGACCGATTGTTTTGTTTTGACGAGCAAGTTCCAATGCTTTTTGTACGGATGTACGCAAGTCTAATAATTGGTTCCATTTGTCAGCCAATTCTTGGTTGAAGTGTTCAGGATAACCTTGTGGCCAATCTTGAAGCATAACGGATACAGCCATGCCTTCTTCTTTAGGCATGTATTTCCAAACTTCTTCTGCTGTGAAGGAAAGTACTGGAGATACCATAGCTACCAATGTTTTCAAGATTTCGTACATCGCTGTTTGAGCAGAACGACGAGCTACGTTGTTTTTGCTTTCAGCATACATAGTATCTTTCATTACATCAAGGTAGATGGAGCTCAAGTCTACTGTACAGAAGTTATGAATTGCATGGTATAACATATGGAATTCATAATTTTCGTACGCATCAGTAACCTTTTGACGCACTTCTTCTAAGCGCAACAATGCCCATTTATCGAATTCGGACATATCTGCATAAGCCACTTTGTCGGTATTTGGATTGAAGTCATCCAAGTTGCCAAGCAAGAAGCGGAATGTATTACGGATCTTACGGTATACTTCGGATAATTGTTTTACGATATCTTTAGACAAACGTACGTCTGCTTGGTAATCTGCGGAGGAGACCCACAAACGCATAACGTCAGCGCCATATACGTCGATGATGTCGCTAGGTGCCACTGTATTACCTACAGATTTGGACATTTTGCGACCTTCGCCGTCCACAACGAAGCCGTGAGTCAATACGGAGTTGTAAGGTGCTTTACCTGTTGTGGCTACTGCAGTCAACAAGGAAGAGTTGAACCAGCCGCGATGTTGATCGGAACCTTCAAGGTACATAGCGCATGGTACGTCAAGATCGTTAACTTCAAGTACGCCAGCCCAAGAGGAACCCGAGTCGAACCATACGTCCATGATGTCAGTTTCTTTTTTGAACTCATCATGACCGCAATGAGGACATTTGAAGCCTTCTGGTAACAATTCTTTAGCACTGTGTGCCCACCATGCATCGGAGCCTTCTACGGCTACTTTTTCTTGTAATGATTTGATAGTATCATCGTTGATGATGTGCTCGCCGCAGCTTTCACAATAGTAAATAGGAATTGGCACGCCCCAAATACGTTGACGGGAAATTACCCAGTCACCACGATCGCGAACCATGTTGAAGATACGGTCATGACCCCATTTAGGAATCCATTGCACTTGATTGTCGATTGCATCAAGAGCTTGTTGACGGTACCCATCTACAGAGGAGAACCATTGTTCTGTAGCACGGTAGATTACAGGATTTTTACAACGCCAGCAGTGAGCGTATTGGTGACGCAAGCTAGATTTGTGAAGCAATGCATTATTGTGCGCCAAGATTTTGATTACAGGCACCTCTGCATCGTGGATTTCTACACCAGCCAATGGGAATTCGGTATCGCCATAACGGTTGTCGTCTACTTGTTTTGTGTAGTTACCAGTTTCATTAACAAGAGATACGATAGGAAGTTCAGTTTTGCCTTCCTTGTTATAACGCATAACGATGTTAAAGTCATCTTCACCGTGTGCAGGCGCTGTATGTACACAACCGGTACCGGCTTCAAGTGTTACATGGTCACCAAGCAATACTGTGGAATTACGTTCAACAAATGGATGTTTGAAATCAGCCAATTCTAAATCTGCACCAGAGAAACGGTTTACGATTTCGTAGTCTTCGATACCGATATCTTTCATAGCCGGTTCAACAAGCTCAGTAGCCATCAAGTAATATTCTTCGCCTACTTTTACCCAGCCATATTCAAGCTCAGGGTTAACGGAGATTGCTACGTTGGCAGGCATTGTCCAAGGAGTAGTTGTCCAGATAACAGCAAATGCTTGTTTAGGATCTACGCCAGCTGGCAATGTCACCTTTTTCTCGGATACGTAAGGGAATTTTACGTAGATGGAGAAGGATTTTTTCTCAGCATATTCGATTTCTGCTTCTGCCAATGCAGTTTCACAGTGAGTACACCAGTATACAGTTTTAAGACCTTTATAGATGTGTCCCCGTTTTGCCATTTCGCCGAAGATACCAAGTTGTTTTACTTCGAACTCAGGACGTAATGTCAAATAAGGACGGTCCCACTCACCTAATACACCAAAGCGAATGAAGTCTTGTTTTTGAGTTTCTACGCATTCTAATGCATATTCCTTACATTTGTTGCGCAAATCAAGAGGTGCCATTTCATGACGGTTAAGACCAGTATTTTTAATAACCGCATGCTCGATTGGCAAACCGTGCGTATCCCAACCAGGGATGTAACGAGTATAATGACCAGTCATCGTTTTGTATTTCATGATGATGTCCTTCAACGTTTTGTTGAGGGCATGACCGATGTGCAATTTACCATTTGCATATGGCGGGCCATCATGCAAGATGAATGGCTTTGCGTCTTTACGCAACTCCAAACGTTTTTGATAAATCTTATTATCTTCCCAGAATTTTAAGATTTCTGGTTCGCGCTTAGGCAAATTGCCGCGCATTGGGAATTCTGTTTCAGGCAAATGTAACGTCTTACCGTAATCCATGATGTGCTCCTTTTACATAAAAAAATCGCCCGTCCCCGAAGGGACGGACGTAATATCCGTGGTACCACCCTACTGACCTTCTGTGAAAGCTAGAACATTCCGAGCATACGAAATAACTAGGCTTCATTTTGTGAAAGCCACTTAGACATATAACGGTGTTCACCGGCAGGGTTTCTGCTTGCTCCAAAGTGATCCGCAAATCTCTAGATTTCCAAACCTTTCAGCCCATGAGTTTGGTCTCTACTAAATCCGTCTGAGACGTGCCGTCTTTTTCAACGCAATCTTCATATAATAGATAATTATAGGTCTCATTAGGGTAGCTTGTCAAATATATTCTACCCTAAATGTTATATCGTGTTTAACATATAATATTTCACATTATAATTCTTGTGGCACATACGGCTTCTGTACAGAATCTAATAATTTAAAATTCATCGGACTTCGTACCATTTCATTATACTGCTCAACAACGGCCTCCTCCGTTTCACTAGAAGGATTAGCCATAAAATCCTCAATAGCTCTATCAAGATGTCTCTTTTGCTCTAACCGATTCTGAGCCTCGGCGACAGTAATCTTAGCACCAATTCCATCGGCTGCTTCCTTCTGTGCTTTCACCCATTGGAAATCACTATCGGATTTATGCTCCACAATATGATCTACTATACCGCTATAAATAAGCATCATTTCCGCCATATTAGCGCCATTCGTCTGCCCATTGTTGCGCATCAACTTAACAAGACGTTCTCCCTCCTGCTTGTGATAGGTTTTAACAATGGTATCTAACGCATTATATTTTGGTCCAAATGCTTCGATTAATGATGAAAGCTTCTCCAACTGCGTATGAGCAAATGCATAATTATCTGATTCATAGCGTTTTTCTTTATAATACGTATCTAGCTCTTTCACGACTACCACAACGTCGTGTAATACCGGTAATAAAGCATCTGTAGCTGCTTCCAAGTCACTATGTGTGTGCCCCGCTTCTCGCGCCGCAATGAGTTCTTGCTCAAGACGTTCATAATCCCGCACCTTAAACTCAGCTAGCGGTACATTTTGTTGTGCTTGCTGCACCGTTTCCATATGTTGATGACTATATTTTACACTAGTGAAATTAAACTCATTTGTGGCAGCCAAATAAAATCTAAAAACGCGCCAGATTTCCTTCTCACTATCGCTTTGCGTAGCTTTCACCTGACTATTTGTCTTTAAATTATCCATATTAAACTCACAACCACTTACAACGCCTACACTCGCCACGATACACACAACTAAACCTATCCGGTGCCACCAATTCTGACCACTCATCTATCTCTCCTAAATGCTCTACATTCCCATAAATTAATATTACAGATATTGTATAAAATTAATACATCCAATTCAAGATGAGGAAATAACAAGACATAAGAAAACCCCATACAAAGTATGGGGTATAAAATATTATATTTTGGATAATAACTGTGGGGCGAACATTTCGCTCTATCAAGGCCCACCTTAGTGTTATTCTATACGATTAGTATAACAATTAAATTTTACTGATGTCAATCAAGCGACTTAAGAAATGGCTGCTAATTAAATTCTATCAAATCCATCATATGGTAAGTCATACGTCTTATAGTCATAGCCAGTAATACGCCACATTTTATTATCCATTTGAGTCATTTCTATAGGTAATACTTTGGTTTCATTAGTCTTCGTATCCAATGCGCGAATTTCTATATTAACAACTCCATCTTTCTTACTTTCTTCCTCTATGGAAATTAATTCATATCGTCCTACTTCTTTTAACGTCTGCAAATTATCTTTAAATGGATCTTTAGGATCAGGTCTATGTGGTATATGACTTCTTAAATCTTGGTTAAGTAATACCTCTTTTACATCTAAATAATAATTATCTATTGCTGTAAATAGCAATGCTTCTCCAAGATTCAAAATCTTAGTTTCTCCTTTTGAATTAGTTTGAGATATATTCCGTCCATCAGATTCTTTAAGTAATTTTTCGATATATGGATCATAAATACGGTGTAAAATACCTTCGCCATCTACGTATTTAAAAAATGTATCCGGATCACCATTTTGAATTGATTCATATATAATCTTTAAAGAGTATTCAGGTGACTGCTGATACTGCTTATTCAGATGATCTGTATACATTTTGTAGCCTATACCTGCCACTGCCATAATACCTATCAATGCAAAAACTAAAAACTTAGCTATACTTACCTTTATAAATTTCATTACTATTATCCCTCTCTCATCAGATAATTTATTGCGTCACATAATTAACTTACAATATATCATAGCCATGAGTTTATAGATAGTTTAAATTTATAGATCAACACATAAAAATGCCACCTTTATTATGTTCCAATAAAGGTGGCATATTCATATAACTAAACTTTCTATTATAGTGCTAAAAAGGATATCCAAATATTAAGAACCCAAAGGCAGAGGCACACAATCATTGCTTTTTGGTCCATGCTTTCAGATGGTGTTTCTTTGAGGCCCGTACGAGCAGCTTCTTCAGCTGTAATTGTTTCATAGCTTGTTGGAGAACCATATTGGTTATCGCCTACATCACCCGGTTTAGCCAATAAATAGATGACATATACAAGACCGATGATTGGAACAAATGGAAGTAGCAAAAACCATCCAGATTTATTTATATCATGTAAACGACGAACTGCAATACCAGTATACGGTAAGAATACAGCACAAGTGTAAGCAAAGGATAATAAATTAAAGAGGGATCCCAAGAATGTATTACCAAAAATAAATCTTAATACACTAAATACAAAACCTATGACAACTGAAACCGCTACAAATCGCCAATATTCACTGCGGCTTGCTCTACCACTAAAATTAACAAAATTACCAACTACAGAGTGCTTGAAGTTATCAACATACGCCAAGTTTTTAATGTTTAAATCAGTCATAATTCTCTCCTATAAAATGACAATTGAAATTAATTTATTATACAACAAAACAGCCTCCTGCACCATGCAAGAGGCTGTTATTTGTATGTGTATTTTATTTTTACATTGCACTAGTCATTAGCAATCGATCTACTAGGAACCATAGCACAAAGATGGCACATAGTAGTCCTGCCGTAAGGCCTGTGGTAGGTGTGGCATCTATTAAGCCGATTTCATGGGCCATTTGTTTTGTTAGAACAACACGGCCTGTTGGTGAGCCAAATCGGTTGTCGTGGCTTTCACCAGGAAGAGCCATCAACACTAACAATATAATTGTACCAATGACAGGAACAACACCAATAAACACAAGACCACCAGAACGGCCTTGATCGTGCAAGCGTCGTACGGCAACAGCTACGCCAGGAATGACCATAACAACGGACATAAGTACAAGAATAACTAGCCCGAAGCCTACACCAACGGCACTAGAGAGCGGACTAATATAGCTCAAGAACGCACAGGTAAATAGAATGGCTACAAAGAGCAATTGATACACCAAAAAGAAATTCCAATATTCGCTACGGCTAGCACGCCCTTCAAAGTCAGCGTATTTATAAACAAAACATTGTTTAAAGTTTTCAATCATGCCTAGACTATATTTATCTAACGAAATGGGTGCTTTACGAATACGTCCACAGTTTGGACAGTATCGTTCACTTTTTAACACCTCGTGTCCACAATAGGGACAAGGTCTCATAATAAACTCCTTCCATCCACAGCAGGAAACAGTGAAGCTCATAAAGTCCTGTTGCTTTAACACATATAGTAACTTAGATATGTTTTGAAGTAATCATATCTATATTTTTGAATTCATCTTGATTTCATTTTACTACAAAGTGTTATATTGTCTATAAAGGAGTTGTTAAACTTTTATAAAATAAAATAATAATTATGCTATTAAAAGTAGATTAATACTATATATAGCCATTAGCGTTAATACCATACCATAATATATCACCGATGGTATCTCCAAATACGATGGATTGAAGAATAAATATAGTAATACCCATAATCCAGTCTTGTTTTCGGGATGGCGTTTCTTCAAGCCCCGTGGATTGACTTACGCTAGCAGTAATAGGAATATAGGCAGTTCTTTCACCGTAACCATTCTCTCCTTCATCGCCACGTTTCAATTCGTAAGTTAAGAATATAAAGAACCCAATAATTGGAATAAAAGATATTAGCTGAGTCCAGCCGCTACGTCCAATATCATGCATGCGTCGCGTTGTGATGGCAATATTGGGAAGCACGAAAAATAGCATTACTAACAACGTGATCGTATCAATAATAGACTCAAAATTATAGAGACCAACACCTTTACAAAGAACGGCTACGACTCCCAAGGTGCCTTCAACCATCATCATTCCAGCCATGAATCGCCAGTATTCACTACGGCTTGCACGACCTTTAAAATTAGCGTAGTTTTTGATGCCTAGCACAAAGGCATCGGTATAGTTCAAATCATATACATTTACAGATGCCATGACCTAGTCCTCCTCAAACGCTTCAAAACCAACGATTTTCCAACCATTGCCAGTGCTGTATAAACGAACTAACATGGATGGGCTTTTATCTACAAAGTCCACCCTATATCCGATATAATCCACCGTTACATCATCATCCACATCTTGAGATACATAATCCAATCGTATAGATTCTACAGCAGAACGTTGTTCCTTTACCTTAGCTTGCTGCCAGAGATCAAAGGTGCCATATCGTTCCATTTCACGACTGCTTAAATCGCGATACGCACTATGATAATCGCCATTAGCCAGTGCTTTGTAATATTCCTTCACCACTAGATAGCCTTCTGTTGTGGCAGAATCATTACGTAGTAAACGGTTTGCTTTTTTGGTGAAAGCCCCCTGCCCCAAGTTCCCAAAGGCAGTTTCTTCTATCATATAGTTATGCCCCATCATAGATGTACCTACACTGTTTGCAATCCAGCCTAAAACAAGAAGAGCCACGATGAAGGCTCCCGAAACAGATCGCTTCTCATGTATACTAGGTTCTACAGATATCTGTTCATTAATTATGCTTACTTCTTGTGTAGGAGCCGATCTTTTACATAATAGGTAGAGCAAAACCAACCACCCTAAAATAGGAACGAAGACAAGGATCATCAATGTTGGATCATTATTAGAATCACGCAACCGTCTTGCTACTAGCATAATGGTCGGCAATGTTAATAATATCGTCAATGCAGTCAATACGCCGCCCCCTAAGGATATAGCATATAAAAATCCATAAGGAATGAAGGTTGCAAGACCTGTTATGAATATAACTAGACCGTATACAAAGGTCATAGCGCTTATGGTAAGCCAAAAATCGGCTGTCGTTGTTCGTCCTTTACCATTTGCATAGTTTTCTACTAGCTCGCGATAGAGGATTTCATATACTCTCTGCTTCATAAATCTCCTACTATATTTAGATATGATACAAACTTAGATAATCCTATTATACTATGCTTTACCAAGGCTTACATTTCATTTTTTCTTCATTGATTTTACCTATACTAATAATATATTTTTTACAACTAAAATTCGTGCAATTAAGTTTGTATAGGAGATAATAATTATGAACGCTAAATTGACTAAAGTAGTAGCTATGGCCAGCTTGGCAGCATTCTTAACAGTAGGCATTGGTGCCAATGTAGCGCAAGCTAAAGATTACCACTTCAAAATCGGTGAAAACCATCGCATGGAAAAGAACGATGATGGTACAGTAGACAGCAGTGCTCATCCATGGTTCAAACCAGATCAAAAGAAACATAGAAAACACAAAATTTCTGAACGCGAAAAACATGACAAAAATGCAACTGCAAAACGCAGTGAACGTCATCAACGTTCCGAATCTACAAATGGCTAATCATTCCCCTTTCATAACTGGTTATCCAGTCATATAACACATAACTAAACTAACTAACCTAAAAAGGACGTTATACACATGTATAACGTCCTTTTTAGTATGTATTGTATTATCTATTTATTATGCTGTAGCTCTTATTATGCATCAGCTTTTAGCACAGCTTGTTTCATAGATTGTACGTAGTCAAACAACGCTTGGTCTGCATGTTCGCCATGTTCTGCAACGATTTTAACGATAGCAGAGCCTACGATAGCACCGTCAGATACGCGCGCCATTGCTTCTGCTTGTTCTGGCTTAGAAATACCGAAACCTACAGCTACAGGGATATCTGTATATTTGCGAATGGTTTCAACGATGGATTTAATATCCGTTTTGATTTCGCTACGCATACCTGTAACACCAAGGGATGATACGCAGTACACAAAGCCTTCTGCGTCTTTTGCGATCATTTCAATGCGGTTTTCAGATGTCGGAGCGATCAAGGATACCACTTCAACACCGTGTTTATTAGCAACGCTAGCGAGTTCTCCTTTTTCTTCAAATGGCATGTCTGGCACGATAACGCCGGAGATACCAACCTCTTCGCAGAGGGTAAAGAATTTTTCACGACCGAACACATAGATTGGGTTCAAGTAGGTCATGAACACGAGTGGAATAGTCACTGCCTCTTCACCAGTACGCAAACGGCGCACCATATCGAAGATATCGTTGATTTTTACACCTGTTGAAAGTGCACGTGTACTCGCTTCTTGGATAACTGGGCCTTCCGCTGTTGGATCGGAGAACGGAATACCGATTTCTACCATGTCGGCGCCGGCTTTCACCATCACACGAATATAACGTTCTGTATTTTCAATACCATGGTCACCAGCACTGATGAATGGGATGAATGCCTTGCCCTTTGTGAAAGCGTCTTTAATTTTACTCATGAAGATCCACCCCTCTGTATTTCGCCATAGCCGCTACGTCTTTATCACCACGACCAGATAAACAAATAATAATGATATCGTCCTTGCTCATAGTAGGAGCAATTTTACGCGCATGTGCCACGGCATGAGCACTTTCAATCGCTGGAATAATACCTTCTAAACGAGACAAGTATTCGAAAGCATCTACCGCTTCGTCATCCGTTACAGGTACATATTCAGCACGACCACTATCATGCAAGTACGCATGTTCAGGACCGATACCAGGGTAATCAAGGCCTGCAGAGATAGAATATACTGGAGCAATTTGGCCGTCTTCGTCTTGGCAGAAGTAAGATTTCATACCATGGAAGATACCAACAGACCCTTTTGCAATTGTCGCTGCATGTTCCTCTGTATCGATACCGCGACCTGCCGCTTCACAACCAATGAGGCGAACGCCTTCATCAGGAATAAAGTGATAGAACATCCCCATCGCATTGGAACCGCCCCCTACACAAGCCATAACAGCTGTTGGCAATTTACCTTCTGCTTCAAGGATTTGCGCACGTGCTTCACGGCTGATAATGGATTGGAAGTCACGAACGATCATAGGGAATGGATGAGCGCCCATAACAGAGCCCAACACATAGTGTGTATCGGACATACGATTTGTCCATTCGCGCAATGCTTCAGAAACAGCATCTTTTAATGTGCTAGTACCAGTTGTTACAGGATGCACCTTAGCGCCTAATAATTCCATACGATATACGTTAAGCGCTTGACGTTCACAGTCTTCAGCACCCATGTATACTTCACATTCCATGCCCATCAAAGCAGCAATAGTAGCTGTTGCTACACCATGTTGACCTGCACCAGTTTCAGCAATAACACGAGTTTTACCCATGCGTTTTGCCAATAACATTTGGCCGATTACATTGTTCAATTTGTGGGAACCAGTATGGTTCAAATCTTCACGTTTCAAATAAATTTTGGCGCCCCCAAGGTCTTTTGTCATGCGATCTGCATAGTATAAAAGGGATGGACGACCTGTATACTTTTTATGTAAATCCTCAAGTTCGCGCACGAAATCAGGATCATCTTTGTACTTGTTGTATGCCTCTTCCAATTCGATGACTGCATTCATCAATGTTTCTGGCATAAATTGGCCACCGAAGGAGCCAAAATAACCATGTCTTTGTTCACTCATATAACTTACCTTTCCATATACCATTCCTGCTAGCACGCTATGTATAGCGTTACTATTGGTATCTATCTCAACAATCGATGAATTCCATCGGATGTGTCTAAAATATTATTATATCTTAGATTTATGTATTTTCTATGATTACTCGCCTATAATAGGCCTTATTCTCTCAACATTCAGTGAGCTATGGTTCTCACGATGTTTGTGAAAGCTTTAATTTTCTCATCGTCTTTCACGCCATCTGTTTCAATACCGCTACTAATATCTATACCGTAAGGGCGAACTGTGCGAATAGCACGCGCCACGTTAGTACTGTCGATACCGCCGGCGAGCATAAATGGACGTTCAAACTCATCTAAGCAAGACCAGTCGAACACTTCGCCCGTACCGCCTCGTTCATCCTTATGATACGCATCAAACAACAGCATATCGGCACTACTATCAATCCATTTTTCTGCATCAGCAGCACCGCGAATTTGAACTGCCTTCCAAACCTCTACATCTGTTTTCTCTTTGAAAGCTTGGATAAAAGCTTCATCTTCATCACCATGCAATTGCACTGCGTCAAGATTAACCTCATTTGCAATTGCCACAAGGTTATCTACTGTTTCATTTACAAAAACGCCTACCGTTTTAATGTTCTCAAAATTAAGATTTTCTTGGACAAATTCCTTACTATCTTGCGCTGTTTCAGCATTCATTGGCGCTTCAACTGCACCATATATTTTTCCGTATTGTTTATGAAGTTCTTCCACTAATGTTTTAGCTTGATCTACAGTAACTTGTCGTTTGCTTGGTGCAAATACAAGGCCCATGTAGTCTAGCTTTGCTTCTACTACAGCAGGGATTGTTTCCACCTTGGAGATACCACACATCTTAACCTTCGGAGTATAGTAAGTCGGGCCATAGAGATACGCCAGTTTCTCAACCTTGTTAGGCGAACGCATAAAAGTTTCCCCCATCAAGGCTACGCCGATGTTGTTATCGCGCAATACTTGGATATCCTCTGGTGTTTCTAAGCCACTTTCAGATACAAAAATCACATCATCTTGAACGAGATTACGCAAGCGCACACTATTTTGTACGTCTACTGTGAAGTCTTTTAAATTGCGGTTGTTAACTCCAATAATGCGAGCGCCGCAATCGATGGCCATTTGTACTTCCTGTTCGTCGTGAGCCTCTACTAAGGAGGACAAGCCAAGAGAGTCGGCTAACTCACGGAACTTCGTCAATGTAGGCACATCGAGGCATGCACAGATTAATAGGATTGCACTAGCGCCCCACACCTTTGCTTGGTAGATTTGGTATTCATCAATGATGAAGTCTTTGCGTAATACAGGGATTTTTACGGTGCTAGCGATTTCTTGCAAGTATTTTTTGTCCCCTTTAAAGAAGTCTGGCTCAGTCAATACAGAGATGGCTGCTGCCCCTGCCACTTCATATTCTTTTGCGATATCTAAATATGGGAAATGCTCAGCGATAATCCCCTTTGAAGGGGACGCCTTCTTTACTTCGCAAATGAAGTTAAAGTCTTGCTGGCGAAGGGCTGCTTCAAAAGGAAATCCTGTATCAGATGGCAACGCTAAGGCCGCTGCTTTCACAGCCTCAGGCGTTTCCACCTCTTTTTCTTGGGCCACTCGAACTTTAGTAGCCTCTACAATCTTATCTAAAATCAATGGTTATACCTCTTGGGTTGCTTTCACAAACTGTTCCATTGTAGCAAGAGCCTTGCCAGAGTCGATCATGTTTTTCGCCTCTTCAATGCCCTCTGCTAATGTAATGCCATCTTTTGCAAGGTAAATCGCCATACCAGCATTGAGAAGAACAGCTGTGCGTTTACCACCTTGCTCACCACCGAGAACGCGGCGTGTAATTTCAGCATTTACTGTTGCATCGCCACCTTCAAGCTCAGTTTTATCAGCATATTCGAAACCGTATTCTTTAGGATCGAATTCGTAGCTTGTGAAAGCTCCATTATTAATTTCGCATACGTACGTTTTGTTAGTTGCCGTAATCTCATCAAGGCCGTCGAAGCCGTGTACCACAGCACCACGCTTAACGCCAAGGTTAGCCAATACACGAGCCAATGGTTCTACCAAAGATTTATCGTACACACCCATCAATTCCACAGTAGCACCTGCTGGGTTTGCCAAAGGTCCAAGGATGTTGAATACTGTACGAACGCCTAATGCCTTACGTACAGGACCTGCATATTTCATAGCTTGGTGATATACAGGAGCAAACATGAAGCACATATTTGCTTTATTAAGAACTGCTTCATTTTGTTCGCCATTAAGCTCTAATTTAGCGCCCAATGCTTCGATCAAATCAGCAGCGCCACATTTACTAGATACACTGCGGTTACCATGTTTCGCTACAGGAATACCGGCAGCGGAAATAATGAAACCAGATGTAGTAGAAATGTTGAACGTATTAGCTTCGTCGCCGCCAGTACCTACGATTTCTACAACTGTACCTTCATGAGGCACAGAACCAGCCTTCTCGCGCATAACCTCAGCGAACGCCGTAACCTCATCTACAGTAGGGCCTTTCGCTGCAAGAGCGCACAAGAAACCAGCCATAGGAACCTCGGCCACCTCGCCACTCATAATTTTGTTCATTGTATCTTTAGCAAGGTCGTAGGATAAATCTTGACCATGCGTTACTGCATATAATGCGTCTTTAATCATTTTAAATCTCCTTTTTAGGATATCTATTAAATTAATACCATTCTACCTAGGCTGTACCGATTGGGTCATGCCCTCAGCCTCCAAGAGGCCACCCCCCGCTATGCGGGGCGCCAAGTCGGCTTCACACATAACCCAATCGCACCTATCAGCAAAATCATACCAATTTAATAGATATCCCTCAAACAAACTATTATCAAATGATCCTGCGCATTATATAGAGTAATGCACAGGTCATTCCTTTATAGGGGGTGGGAATGGTGGTGCTGCGCACCACCACTTCTTTGATAAGGGGTTCTGGTTCGCATATTTTTTAGAAAAATATATCTACAGTTCATGTTATGTATTGTAGAGGGGCTATTATTAGATATTGTCAAAATTGAGTTGGCAGAAAATAAGGTCTTAAGGAACGACTTGGCGGCCCCACGTAGTGGGGTGGGTGGCCATCGGAGTTCCGAGAGACCTTATTTTTGCCTTATCGTTCTAGATCTTAAAAATAGCCCCTCGAATACCTAAATTAGACAGTAGCTATTTTTCTAGAAAATTGCGAATCATTTGTTCCCCGTTCGGTGTCATGATAGATTCCGGATGGAATTGCACGCCATAGATTGGGTAGTCTTTGTGTTCTACGCTCATTACTTCGCCGTCGTCTGTAATGGATGTAACGATGAGTTCGCTTGGCATTGTTTCATCGATAATTGCCAAGGAGTGGTAGCGAGCGACTTCAAATTGTTCTGGTACGCCTTTAAGGATTTTGGATGGGTGTACTTGTTTAGCTACGCTTTGTTTACCGTGCATAACTTGTTTTGCGTAGGAAACGGTGCCACCGAATACTTCGCCGATGGCTTGGTGACCAAGGCATACGCCAAGGATTGGGAATTCACCTTTGCATTCGCGCAATAGGTCTTCGTATACGCCTGCATCAGCTGGTCTGCCAGGTCCTGGTGAAAGTATCACATAGTCTGGTTTTAAAGCGCGGATTTCTTCCACTGTTAATTCATCACTGCGGATGACTTTAATGTCTGGATCGATAGAGCCTACTAATTGGTATAAATTGAAGGAGAAGCTATCGTAATTATCTATAAGGAGTACCATTATTCTACCTCCTGTGCATCTGTAATTGCGGAAATCATGGATTGGCCTTTGATCAATGTTTCATTGTATTCACTAGCAGGTACGCTATCGCGAACGATACCAGCACCAGCGCGAACATAAACCTTACCGCCTTTATTCATAGCCATGCGGATACCGATACATACGTCCATGTTACCGGAGAAATCGATGTAGCCTACAGCGCCGCCGTATACGCCGCGAGGGCTTTTTTCAAGTTCGTGTAAAATCTCGATAGCACGAATTTTAGGAGCCCCGGACAAAGTACCTGCTGGCAATGTAGCACCGATAGCATCGAGAGCATCTTTACCGTCTTGAATGTCGCCGCTTACAGTAGATGTAATGTGAATTACGTGAGAGAAACGTTGCAACATATGTAACGCCTCTACTTTTACGGAACCGAATTTAGCAATTTTACCTAGGTCATTACGGCCAAGGTCAACGAGCATGTTATGTTCAGCTAACTCTTTCTCGTCGTTAATGAGTTTTTCTTCAATGGCGAGGTCCTCTGCTTCGGTTTTACCGCGGCGCATAGTACCTGCAATTGGGAAGGTGTACATTTTACCATCCGTCAATTTTACCAATGTTTCTGGAGAAGCACCTGTAAGCTCTACATCGCCACCAGATAGGTAGAACATGTATGGAGATGGGTTCAACGTACGCAATACGCGGTATGCATTTAACAAGCTACCATCAAACTCAGCTTCGCGGCGGTTAGATACAACACATTGGAAGATATCCCCTTCCTTGATATAGTGCTGTGTCTTTTTAACAACTGCTTCGAACTCGTCCTTTGTAAACTCAGAGGTAAACTCTGTTTTAAGAACGCCTTTTGGCACATCCGCTTCTTTACCGTTTACAACGAGATCAGCTAATGTTTTCAACTCAAGCTCAGCCTTGTTATAGTTACGTTCTAAATCGCTTGTGCTAATGTTAGCAATCAAGTAGATTTTATTTTTATAATGGTCGAAAGCGATAACCTTATCAAAGAGCATAAGGTCTACATCGTTTACCATGGCAGGGTCATCATCTGGTATTGGGAAGTCCAATGTTGGCTCGATGTAGCGAATGTATTCGCAAGCAAAGTACCCTACAAAGCCACCTGTGAAGGTTGGCAACTCTTCTAAGCGAGGGCTTTTATATTGGTTCAAAATATTGCGAATTTCTGCAGCTGGATCAGAGCACTCAAAGGTGCGCGTTGTACCGTCTTTAATAGTCATTGTATGGTTTTTGCAGAATAGCTCAATCTTAGGATCATAGCCCAAGAAGGAATAACGGCCCCAATGATTACTATTATCCGCACTTTCAAGTAAGTACGTATGACTGCTCACTTGTTTTAACGCTTTCAACACACTAATCGGTGTGCGTACGTCGGATAAAATTTCCATATATACAGGCACGATATCGTAGCCCGGTGCGATAGCTTTCACACGGTCTAAACTAGGAAAAATCATGAGAACCTCCATCTGGCGTTTGCCAATAAAAAAACTCGCCCATGACAATATAACGTCAAGGACGAGTTTATAGTTCTATTATTACAATTTGATTGTATGTGCTATAAATCGCGGTACCACCTTGTTTGAATGCTGTGCATTCCCCTTTCGCAGGATACTAACATATCCCTCACGACTAACGCTCGTGTGACGTCGCACCATACTAGGAATGAAATCATTCTGTTCCATGCGCCCTCGGTGGTCCATTTAATAAGCTGCGTACTACGGGTTCTCAGCTAATCCCGCTCTCTGTGAGTGCATATCCTATTTTTATCTCCACCTCATCGGTTTCTTTCAGGCGAGTATAGAATTATAATCTGATTATAATGTTTCTATAGAATGAAAGTCAAGAAAAATCTCAACTTTCAATATGCCAAGATTTTTTAAACAAAAGATGATAACTGACAAAAATATTGATATACGGAATGCCAAGCCCAATTATCCATAAACCGCTTAATAGAGAATCATGAAGTCTACGTATACCTAGTGTAATCATCGCTAAAGCTGGCCATATCAGGATAGCCATAAATCCCCAACGTGGTATATAAAGAGATATACCACACTGAACAATTAACGATACTACGGCTATAGCCATATTCATAATAATGTCCATAAAAATGCGAGCTCCTACAAGACCGCCCCAAAAGACTGATACAGGAGTCCTGCCCTTAACATCAAAGATCTTAGCAAATAAAACATCCCATATACAGCTACAAATATAGTCAAATTTACTATTATTTGTATCTTTAGTAATCGTGGAACTTCGAGTATAGGTAATAATATAGTTATTATACCTATCTCGTCCTTCATCTAAACCATACTCATTAGAATCTGGCACACTAAGTGGCAACGCAAAGCAAGCCAAGATAAAATACTTCCATAAAAATCCGTCCCAATGAAAGCCTGCATTTATAAAGGTTTCGGATATAGATTCCCAACTAAAACTCATACCCCAATATACCCACAAACTTAGGTATGCTATGGGTACTAAAATCATATACCACAAGGATGAACCACAATCATTCAATCTACGTTTGAGTAAAAAAATAGTTACTACTATATGTATAATCTGCAAACATCCAAAATAAATATATGACAAATATGTACTGCCTTGAAACAAACCATCTTGAATAAATCCTATCAATACCACAAATAGAAGGTACGCTAAAAATTTACTTCCCATTAAACCAAGCACAGCCCATAAAAATGCCAATCGGCCTATACGTTGATTCACTCGCAGCATTTCTATATTTTGTTTAAATAGTGAAATCTCATTATCTAACCACATTAAAATAATTCTTTCTATGCACTCATACAATATATTTTCTTTTCTTAAATTAAATAATATCTATTTTAATATAAATCCTTCAAACTACATATATCCAGAATCAAGTACTAGTAAATTAAAACACATATATATTGTTTTAATCTATTTATAAATAGTATACTGAGTTTATTAAACTTATCAACTTAACCAATTAAAATAAGGCCAAAGTAGAATATCAATCATCTAAAACTAAGGAGGGATATTTTGGAAACATGGAAACGAACGGTATACATCAGTTTAGTCTGTGTATTCTGTACAGCCTTTGGTGTAAGTCAGCTAGCTCCAATCCTACCTTTATACTTTCATGATTTAGGCGTCCAAACACCAGAAGCAATGTCCTTATGGTCTGGTTTAGCAACCGGTGCAACCTACATAATCGTTTGCTTGGCTGCTCCATTTTGGGGGCGTGTTGCTGACAAAAAAGGTCGTAAAATTACATTAATACGATCTAGCTTTGGCATGGCCTTATGTAATGCTTTGATTGCCTTTCAAACAACCCCAGAGGGAGTCGTACTAATTCGTTTAATCCAAGGGCTTGTAAGTGGATTTTACTCCGCATCAATTACCTTAATTGCTTCTGAAACCCCGCTTGAACGAACAGGTTGGGCCTTAGGTCTATTGGCATCGGCCAACCTAGCAGGCTCGCTCATTGGACCTCTATTAGGCGGCTACATTGCAGATACAGTAGGTATTCGCAATGACTTTATCATCGTCGGTGCCCTCATGGGCTTAGCCGGTGTGCTAGCCACTATATTCATCCATGAAAATTATGTACCACAGCCTAATCCTGAAAAACTTTCTATCCGTAAGCTGAAAGAGCAAATACCGGAATTTAATAGTATTGTCGCATTATGTGTAGCCTCCTTTATCTATGCAATATGCATTATGTCCTTACAACCTGTTATCTCTGTATATATTAAAGGAATTGTTCCTAGCGACACAGAAAATCTCGCATTTATTGCAGGTGCCGTATTCTCCGCTATGGGTATTGCTCAACTTATGAGTAGCTCCCCACTAGGTAAACTAGTCGATAAAATTGGGCCCCGTAAAGTGTTAGTAGTATCTCTTATCTATGTAGGGATTCTAAATATCCCTCAAGCCTATGTTTCTGATGTATATCAACTTGCCATCATCAGATTTCTACAAGGTTTTGGGTTAGGCGGTATGCTTCCTGCTTTAAACACCTACCTATCTTCCAAAACACCTCGAGAATTTACAGGCCAAGTATTCTCCTATAATCAATCCTGTCTATTCTTTGGCTATTTCTTAGGATCTGTCGGCGGTGCTAGCCTTATGGCATGGCTAGGCTTTACTACACTATTCTGGGTTAGTGGTGGCTTATTTATTATTTCCGCTCTATGGATTGGTTTCAAACTAAAATAATAGAAATTTACAATATAAATAGAACCCCATAACTCTACAATATAAGGAGAACCCCATTATGATATTAATCATAATGGGGTTCTTTTATTGTAAGTTTTAAATTTAGAGTCCTAGAACAACTATATTTTATTGAATTATAATTGACCAACTACATCAGTATTCAATTATAGTAACAATAACATAATCACTACTGTAGCAATAATACATGGTACAGCATTACGTTTCGCCATTTCCATAGGGTTAATACCAGCAAGGCCGGCAATGATGATACCTGCACCTGCTACTGGACTCATACTACGACCGATACCAGCACCCAATTGAGCCATGGAGCCTAATTGCATAATGCCATAGCCAAAGTCTGCTGCATGAGGTGTTACTGCGCCGTTAAACGCAAGGGCTGCCGCATTACCAGAACCAGAAATAACAGCCAATAAGAATGGACCAAAGGCAGCACCGATTTGGGCGATCTGTTGAGAGTTCTTCATGCCATCAATGAGTGCACTTGTAAGGCCGATGTATTGCATACCTGCTGTAAAGCACGCTGCCGCAGCCATAAGCCCCACAACATCACACATGCCATCGCCAGTACCACGGAAGAATTTCTTAACTGCATCTGTTACATTAGGTCGTACCGCAATAATACCGATAGCCGTACCAATTAACATGGACACAGGAACGGAAATCTCTGGAATCACTGCTACTTGTTTACTACCGAGTACGAGTAATACAAGTGGAATGATTGGGATAATTGCATATAAGTAATTTACCTTGAATTCTTTGCCTTCTTCTTCGTTAGCCGCTTTCAATACATATCCTGTATGTTCCTTCTTAACGATAGCTACGATATTGAGCAAGATAGCTGCTACTACGATACCAATAATGGCTTGTATAGAGAAGCTCGCAATAACGGTCATTACGTCTTCACCGGCTAGTTGTGCTACTTGTGGGTTAAACATAAGGCCTGGGCTCAATGCACTACCCCAAGTTCCTAAGAAAATAGCAGAGCCTGCCATGGCAGGATGCACACCAGAGCGAATCAATGCAGGAATTAGCAATGCGCCCACAGCAGCTGCACAGCCTGCTGCAGTAGGCAACGCAATATTGATCAAGAACGTAATAATAACAGCACCAGGAATGATGATTTTAGTCATCTTTTTAAGGCCTGCAGAAATGAAATATACCATGTGCTCTGTACATTTTGTATATTCCATAACATAACTAAAACCAAGCACTGTACAAATAGTTGGTACAAGACCTGGGTTTGTAAGTTCTTTTACAAAGGCTGTCGTACCAGCACTAAGCTGACCACCAATAAAGCACATTAATAAGCCCGATAACAATAAAACGAGCCGTGTTTCAAACTGTTTAATAATGGCGATAAACGTCGCCACTACAATAACAATACCAGCAATAATCATAATCTCTCCAATCCGTGTACTTTCAACTTAAAACGACTAACAACACTCTATTACATCTTAAATTTGAAATACACTGTTACACAAACTGATATCAACGGATATCTCTACTTACACAAGTTTTGTAGTTTCTAAACTAAGTTTTCTAAGCACTGTATCCAATACCTTAGCGCCTGTAACGATGTCATCCAGGTCCGCAAATTCAGCCGGATTATGACTGATACCTTCGCGACATGGGATAAAAATCATTCCTGTCGGAACATCATCAGCCCAATGCATGGCATCATGACCAGCACCGCTTGGCATGGTCATATAATCTACACCTACAGACTTAACAGCCCTTTCAATTTCTCGAATCATGGCTGGATGCATCGCCACTGGATGATCCTGTGCAATAGGCTCAATCGTATAGGATAAGCCGCGTTTCTCTGCAGTAACATCAATAAATTCCTTAATAAGAGTAACTACAGAATCACGGGCCACCTTAGAAATACTGCGAATATCGACGCCCAACTTCACAGCTCCAGGGATAACGTTCATCGCACCCGGTGTTACCTCAACAACACCGACTGTGCCTACCACTGGAGGCTCCTCTTGCATGGATGCAATCTCCTCAATACCGAGGATTATTTTTGAAGCCCCACATAAGGCATCATGACGCAAATTCATTGGCGTAGCACCACTATGGTCCGCATTCCCACGAATGGTTACATAGAACCGCTCTGGTGCGGCAATACCAGTTACAACGCCGATGGGTTTTGCTTCATGCTCTAGCACCTTACCTTGTTCGATATGAATTTCTGTGAAAGACTTTACAGGTCGTTCATATTCCATATGCTCAATAGCATCTGGATTTAAATTACGTTCTTTCAAAGCATCATACAAGGACACACCTTGTTTATCTACTAAGCGTTGTAAATCTTTCAATGTCAATTCACCACGCATAGCCTTACTGCCCAATGTGGCAGCTCCAAAGCGGCTAGATTCTTCACACATAAAGTCCACTACTGCAATGGTATGGTCATGTTCAAAACCATCATCCATCATACTGCGAATAGCTTCGATAGCAGACAATACGCCTACAACACCATCATAGTTGCCACCATTAGGTACGCTGTCCGTATGAGAGCCAACCATGACAATCGGCAACTCAGGCTTTTTGCCAACTTTATAGCCTATAACGTTCCCGAAACCATCAGTTTCCACTGTGAGTCCCGCCTCAGTCATACGGTCAATAATATATTGGCGTCCCTTCCAGTCTGCGTCGGTGAAAGCTAGGCGATTAATGCCTTCTCCAGGTGCAGTCAACTGTGCCATAGCATCAAAATCTTTAGTTAATCGATCTCGTTGAATCATATAACACCTCACAATCTAATACTCATATTAGATCTAATATATAGCACACTATACATATTTCGATACATACATCTATATAGTTATGTACCTATAGTTTGGATGTATGCATCATAATATCACAATCAATATGTCCTATTTTAAATAGTGAGTCGCAATTGTACCTAACGCAACAATGCCATTTAGCATATCTTCTTCATCGATATCAAATAATGGATTATGATGAGGCGCTTTAATAGCAGAGCCTAATACCATATATGTTGCTCGTCCACCACGATCAATTACACGGTTCAAGAAGTACGCGCAGTCTTCGCTGCCACCACCGCTATAATCAAATGGTACCTCTTTAAAGATACCCAATGGTTCAATGATGGATTGCACCTCGCGAGCTAAATCATCGCTAATACGACCTGCTGGTGTTTCACCTTGTTTTGTAATTTCAAAGGTACAGTCATGCATTTCTGCGGCACCTTTAATAATAGTTTTTGTGCGTTCAATCATGTAGTCATTGATTTCTGTTGTAGCACCGCGCGTTTCTAATTTAAGAACAGCTACATCAGGTGTAACATTGCGACCTGTACCACTTTCAAAAACACCTACATTCATACGGGATGCGCCTTGGCTGTGGCGAGCAATGGCTTGTAAGTTAAGAACTGCTGTACAGCCTGCAAGCATAGCATTTTGTGCCTTTTCAGGAGATCCACCTGCATGAGCAGAATAGCCATGGAACACAGCATCAAGTTTCGTAGTCGCCAAGAAGCCATGGTCACTACAAGCAAAGCAATTGGATAGCTTTTCGTTAAACCCAATGTGCATACCAAACATCAAATCTACGTCATCAACTACACCAGCCTCTACCATCGCTTTAGCACCACGTACGCCTTCCTCAGCAGGTTGGAAGATAAGTTTGATAGTACCTTTTAATCCATCCTTATGTGTGGCTATATATTCTGCAAGGCCAAGGCCCATTGTCATATGTGTATCATGACCACAAGCATGCATAGCCTTATCGTGGCGAGAACGGAAACCAATCTTAGCAGGAATATGGTTAGATGCTTTAGATTCGATAACATCATTAGAATCCATATCTGCACGGAATGCCACAACAGGACCATCATCACTGAACTTCATTGTTGCTACGATGGCTGTTTTACCATAGCCCATTTTTTCTACGAGCTCAGGATCAGCACCTTCATCCATAGCGCGAGCCATAGCTACTTTCATCTCCTCTTCGCTAGGCAAGCCCATACGAGAATCTAAATCGAGTACATCTGCACCGAGTGCTACATCATACCCTAAAGAAATTAACTTTTCAGCTACTTTAGAAGCAGAACGATATTCAAGCCAAGCTGGCTCTGGATACATATGAAAATCACGACGCATAGCGATAAAATCATCGCGTCGTTGTTGTACGAAATCTTTTACAGACATAGGAACCTCCTAAAAATTAATTAGTACTTACCTATTAACTATATGAATAGATAAGTAAATAGTCAACCAAATAGGTCATGTATACAAAATAAAGAGACGAACTATGCTATAATAATAGTAATAAAGGAGGTGCCTATGACATTAAATGTAAATAAAGAAAAACTCACCATTTTAGATGTACAATTTGAAAATTATGAGGACTTTGATGCAGTTTGGTATGCCGTAGGTTCATCTATGATTGAAGACTTTACTCCTACAACTGAATCAGTTCTAGAATTAAAAAATTATGTTACAAACAGAAGAAAGGAACTACAAATTGGCTAAAAACCAATACGAAGGTTACCAGTACATAGATTTAGATAATCTCTATACCTATGAAAATTCATTTGTATTAATAAATAAACAAAATATTCTAGATCCTAAGTTAGCAAAAAATAATGAGCATTTATATGTATCAAAACGGCTTGCAGATTTATATATGTTGCCAATTCCAGTATATTCTATGACTGATATACTAAAGATCCATAAGTATTTATTCCAAGATGTTTATTCTTGGGCCGGTCAATATAGAAAAGTTAATATTACAAAGAGTGGCAATCCTTTTATGTCGATACAATCATTTAGCTCTGCCGAGAACTTTATAAATGATTTGCTAAATACATATCATCAAAAAACCAATACAAAAGAAAGTATTATTAAGAACTTAGCTAAAATCTTAGATTCCCTAAATTTCTTTCATCCATTTAGGGAAGGTAATGGTCGCACACAACGTGAAGTTATTCGAGTATTAGCATTATCAAAGGGGTATAAAGCTCAAATTCGTGTTTCTGAAGATGATACTGTATATAATACCTATATGGACGGAACCGTACATGGCGACTTACAGAAACTAGAACTATTATTTGAAAAAATATTAGAAAAAATATAATATTTGATTACAAAAAACACATATACCTTGATATGTACCCATTTTCCTGGACACATAATATTTACTAGCCTAAACACATGGATGCTTCCCTGTATTTTACAGGGGGCATCCATTTTGTTTTTGCTTGAATCCTTTTGTTATTGTAATAGTTAA
>NZ_UQYC01000013.1 GCF_900545205.1 uncultured Veillonella sp.
TAAATACTTTAGTGCATTGTCCTTCCTTATTTCTCCTGAAGAATAATAATTAGTAATTTTAGTACTTACCGAGTGTGTGAGTTAATAGAAGACCTCCTTAGTTGGACTAAGGGGGTCTTTTTGTGCTTTTTAGGTGTTATAAATTTTATGTGATTTAGTGAGAGTATTATAAGCATGATATAAGAAGGAGAGAATTATGAAGATTAGACGTCATGTATCAGCCGTGATGACTGCACTAGTATTAACAGGTATATCTTATTCTGCAATGGCTACAGAAATTAATGTTTCTAGCGATAAAGCAGAGGAGTTGCTGGGTTTAACAATGGGGTCACCAGTACAAACGCAACCTGAGGTTAAACACATAGAGGATACATTAACAGTTAATGTACATGGTAAAAGTTTAACAGAGGCTGGTAAAAGTAAGAATGTTACAGGTATTTATAATGGATTTGGTTCACAACTAACGGTAGATAAAGACCTTATTGTACGATTAAAGAATGATGCACCAGCATCGAAGCGAGAATTAGGTCATTATTATATGAGTGCAGTCTATGCTGGTTATGGCGGTAAGGTACCACGTCTAAGTAAAGATAATCCTGATCGAGACTATGGTGATACTAATATTCATGTGAAAGGTAATGTAGATATCGATGCTATCGGCTCTGGTTTACAAGTCAATCAACGAGGCCATATCCTTGTTGATGGAGGCGGTAAGATTATCACTCATCCTGTAGAAACATCTGATACCTATTCTGTAGTAGCAGAAGAAGGGGATGTATATGTTAATGCAGGCGCTGATGGCAAACATCCAGGCACTCATGACTTAGTTGCTGTTGGTAATGTGGGCCTTATCAACAAGGATTATGGCCGAGATCCAAATCACAATGTAGAACCAACTAATATAGCACTAGCTTTCACAACACCTAACTCTAGCCTTACCGGTGCTGTTTTGAATGAATATGCTGAAAGCAATAAAAACTCTCATAATTCTGGTGCAGATATTTACCTACAAAACGGAGCTACTTGGAATAATGAATGGATTGGCATGGAGCGTCCTACACCTAAAAAAGAACGTCCATCAGGGGATAATGCAGCGTACCTATACAAGGGGAGTAAGGTTCGCAATCTTGTAGGTGGTGTTAACCCAACTGCAGCAGGTAACATTCATCCTATCGATGCGCGGCCTATAACAATTCAGAACTATAGCGGTTATGTGAATGCTATTTATAAATCTGGTGTGCCGGCTAGTGATACAGGAAAAGGGCAAATCATCGTTGAACATGCGGCGGATAATAGCCATATTACAATGCAAGGCGACCATTCCGGTAATACCATCGACGATGCAAGCTACAAAAAGGATATTCAAACATTAGCTGAGAAATTACAATACACAGGTAATGATAAGAAGCTTAGCACAACAGTTCAAATCAATGAAGGTGTTACTACACCTGGTGCTGTTGCAGACCTAGGGGCAGATCATTTTGATTCTCAAGGTCATCTTATTGTAGACGATACAACAAAAGTTGTTCGTGCTAGTGAATCATCGCTCGTAGGTGGCACAAAATCTGCCCTTACTTCAACAGTTATGGCCTGGAAAAATAATACTAATGATTTACAACGTCGTTTAGGTGATCTTCGTCTAGCTAATACAGATAAAGGAGTATGGGCTAAATATATAGGTGGTAAATCTAAGATTACAGATGGTGCTGATGCACATATGACGTACAATGGCGTACAAATCGGATATGATCATAAAGCCTCCAATGGCTGGATTTTCGGCGGTGCTCTAGATTACAGTACATCTAGTAACTCTTATGCTAACGGCAGTGGCGATGGTAAGCTTGGTGGTGTTGCCTTATATGGTACAAAACACCATGATGATGGTCGTTATATAGATATCATCGCTCGTGGTAATAGATTATCCAACGACTATAGCCTTAACTCAATTAGTGGACAACGTTTGAATGGTAACTACCATACATTTGGTACATCCTTGAGTGCTGAATATGGTAAACGTATTAAAAAACAAAATGGTTTCTATATCGATCCTAGTGTAGAATTTATTTTAGGTCGTTTAAATGGTGTATCCTATGATGCAACTATTGCAGGCGGTGGATCCATGCATGTGAAATCTGATGCGGTCAACTCTGCTGTAGGTAGACTTGGCATTGGCATTGGTAAAGAAACAGAAAAATCTAATATCTTTGCAAAACTAGCACTAGCTCATGAATTCTCTGGTAAGGTAAATACTACATATTCTGCACCAGGTAATCCAACAGTACAAACAACTGTAGATTTAAAGGATACATGGCTTGATGCGGAAATCGGCGGTTCTTGGAACGTTCGTCCTAGTACATATCTATATGGCACACTCACTAAAAACTTTGGTGCTACCATCGATAATACATGGCGTATCGATGCAGGGGTTAGACATAACTTTTAATTAAATATATGAAAACTCTGTAGTAGCTTGAATTGAGTTACTACAGAGTTTTTTTGTAAAAGTGTTTATGTGAATTATTCTATAGCGGCAAATAGGCAAATATTAACTGGCTTGCTGTGATGGGCAGACTTTAACAATTTTGTATTTCTGTGATAGTATATAAAGGCTAGTTAATATGTAACTTCTTAAGTAAGAGTTAGGAGGATATAATATGAAAGTTCTAATCGTAAATGGTAGTAGCCATGTAAATGGCACAACAATGCAAGCTATACAAGAGGTACAAAAGGTATTTAGTGAAGCCAATATAGATACAGAGGTCATTCAGCTAGGCAATAAACCTATTCGTGATTGTATTCAATGTGGTTATTGTTCTGAGCATGGCGATTGTGTATTTAAGGATGATGATGTAAATGCCTTCGTAGAAAAAGCGAAAGATGCAGATGGTTTTATCTTTGCAACACCTGTATACTATGCACATCCGAGTGGACGTATTTTATCCTTCTTAGATCGCGTATTCTATAGTGCAGAAAGCGTAACGCCCAATCCATTTGCTTTTAAACCTGGTGCATCTATTGCCGTAGCTCGTCGCGGCGGTACAACTGCATCCTTTGATGTACTCAATAAATACTTTGGTATTTCTCAAATGCCAATTGCAGGCTCTACATATTGGAATATTAGCCATGGTCTAGTAGCCGACGATGCTAAGCAAGATGAAGAAGGTATGCAAACAATGCGCAACTTGGCGAGAAATATGGTTTGGATGATGCGTAGCTTTGCTGTAGCTAAGGAGCAAGGGGTGCCATATCCAGATACCGATAAAGAGAAAAAAGTGTCTACGAACTTTGTACGTTAATAACTCATCGATTGTTGAGTTACTAGAGGAGTTATGATGGTTAAGGTTTTATTTATTTGTCATGGTAATATTTGTCGTTCAACAATGGCAGAATTTTATATGAAGCATATCGTTGAGCAGGCTGGATTAAGCGATTCTATTTATGTTGAATCTGCCGCTACATCTCGTGAGGAGATAGGGAACGACACCCATTATGGGACTAAAAAGAAATTAGATGAAATGGGTATTCCTTACACTCGTCGCAAGGCTCGTCAAGTGACCGTTGATGACTATCATAACTTCGATTACCTCATTATCATGGATGAAAATAATGGACGTAATTTAAAACGAATTATTGGCGATGATGTAGATGCTAAGGTATTCAAGTCCATGTCTTTTGTTGGTGAAAGCCGTGATATAAAGGATCCTTGGTATACGGGAAATTTTGACGAAACCTATGATGATATCAGTCGTAGTTGCGATGCTCTATTAGCATTGATTAAAGGAAAAATATAAATATAAAGACCTTACTATTAGATGATGTAGCAATAGTGATTGAGTTTTAACTATAGTTATTCCAAACTTGAATTGATTTAATAGTAAGGTCTATTCTATATACAGACTATCTTGCTTTATACTTTATACTATCGAACCATAACGTAATATGGTATAATTTTTAGGTATTCATGCGCCTATAGCTCAGGGGATAGAGCGCCGGTCTCCGGAACCGGGTGCGCAGGTTCGATTCCTGCTAGGCGCACCAAATAAAAGGCTTCTCGAAATTTCGAGAAGCCTTTTTATGTGTCTTTATTCTTTAGCTTGATATCTTTATTCTTTAGGTTGAGGTATAGTTTAGAAAATTATATGTTAGCATCTATATTTAGTACAACGAATACCTCTTGATTGGAATTCATTCATCAGTAAGTCTATTGATTTATCAATGACTTCTTCATTAGTTATATATACCATCTTTTTGTAATAGACAGTACCATCAAAGTCTATCCAACGGCTTGTTTTACCATTTAGTTTGCAAATTTGCATTCTGCCGGCCCAGCTGCCCATACTACGGAATTGTTTTCCTTTAGAAAAACGTACCTCACGAATATCGCTTAATTTAAATGTTCTTCTTACTAAGCCAATGCCTATAGCGACTTGATCATCCTTAAAGTAAAGAAGTTTATAACGCTCCTCAGGAGGCATAGATCTAATTATAGATAAGTCATAAGTAGCAAAAACTACAGCAATAGCGATCAATAGAAACATAAGGATTATCATATATTTTCCCATACAATTAAGTCCTCCTTATCTCTATTATAATAAATATAAGTAATGTATGAAATCATTTTATATCACTTCATGAATGAAATTTCATATTGGTTATATCTTTCATATGTATAATATTCTCAAAATTGCATGGTTATTTGTAATCGAAATGGAGAGGGTTCTATGTTTTCAACACTAATATTTTTAATAATTTTATTCTTAATTTTCTTCTTTATTAAGCAATATAATTTATTGCAAAAATTGACTGTAGAGATTAAAGAGGCACGTGCCAACATTATCGTTGCTTACGAGAAAAAGGTAGCTATTGTTAATCAGTTTACTAGTATTGTAAATGAGTATGATGATTATGAAAAATTAATTCAATTGAAGGTGTCTGATAACTTTGTAGATATGGCTCGTGAAACAGCAAAAGCAGTTCAAAATATTACAGCTTTAGCTAATCAATTTCCAGAGTTAAAAGCCAATACTCAATATAGTAAATTCTTAGAAGCGATTAGTGAAAATGAAACGTTCATTTCTAATAAACGTGAGACTTATAACTTCCAAGTAAAAGAGTATAATAGTGAGATTGCTCAAATTCCAATGGTATTTGTAGCATCCTTATTGGGATTTAAACAGGCCCCATTCTTTGATCCAAATAATGAAGAGGCTTTAGCTGAATTTAGTGGTGCTGATCCAGAAGCAATTAAAGATCTTGCTATAAAGGGCACAGACAAGTTGAAGGATACAACAGATAAAATTAGAGAATCCTTTGAAAAACGCGAGCAAGAAGCACAAGCGAAGAGAGAAGAACATCTTAAACAAGAGCGTGAATCTTCTTCTAATAATGAGAGTGTAAAGACTGAAGAGAAAACTGAAACAGAAGCTCCTAAAATTGAAGAGGCGTCTGCTTCAGTAGAGAAACAAGAAGAGAAGTAATCATATATTCAATTGATGTATATGAGTAGATAGTATATAAATCTATTTGTAAAATGAGAGATAAAAGACTCCACTCGTTGAGTGGAGTTTTTTGTTTTTGAAAATACCGTCTAATATAGCATTTATGTAAAAATATATATTTAATAATATCAAGATAACGTGTAAATGTGATTTGAGTAACACATTTTATTTTGAGAATGATGTACAATAAAAATGTCCTTATGAAATCTGAACATCCTAGGTGGAACACTAGGCATATAGGACGTGATGAATAACATATAGATTATCTAATTAAGATTAATAAAGTACTAAATTGTATCATTGCATAGTTTTGATGTAGTGATACAGAGGAGATAGAATGACAAATAGAATACAAGAACTCACCGTCGACGAAACTTGGCGTAATGAGCAAGATGCGTGGAATAATCGATCTAATTACTTTGTAGAAATGCACAATCGGGACGATCGTAAGGCGCAGGTTACAGAGTTTTTATCCTTCTTGAAGAATGAGAATCTTTTGCCCCCTAAAGACGGTTGTACCCTTGATATTGGCTGTGGTGTATGTGACTATGCATTAGGATTGGCTCGTGATGGCTATAAGGCAACAGGTATAGATTTATCTGATGGTATGATTCGTGGTGCTAAACAATTAGCAGAGCCAGAAGGTTTAGATCTTAGCTTGTATATTGCACCGTGGTCTGATGAGACTCGCCGTGAACTAAAATGGGATAAAACCTTTGATTTAACATATAGTATTTTTTGCCCTATCATGTTTGATGTAGAAAATATTCGGGCCATGCACGAATCAAGTAAGGATAAATGCTTGTGGATCGCTTTTAGTGAACGCAGCGATGAAACGGTAGATATGTTATCTGAACATTTCTTTGGTCGCGATTCATTCCCATGGGATGGCAAGATGAAAGCATGTTTAGATGTTATTCATGAAATAGGGCATAATGTAAAAGTAATCTATAAGACAGTTCCTGAAACAGAGGTTATGAGCCTTGATAAAGCGGTTAATTACTTTGCTATGCGACTTCATAATAATACATGGGGCGATATTGAAGATATGAAAGTAGAAATTAGAAATCTCATTGAACCACTAGCTATCAATGGTGAAATTCATAATAAGACCGTTGATAAGGTCGCTTGGGTTTCTTGGTCTGTGAAATAGGAGATTAGCGTGACAGTTGATGAAAAACGTCAGTTAGAACTAAAAACTATGTACCAAATTATTGGCATCTATTGTCGTGATAAACACCACACGCCTAAAGGTGAACTATGTGAGGAGTGCCAAGACATTTGGAATTATGCAGAGCATCGTATTGATGTATGTCCACATATGGAAAGTAAAACCTTTTGCAGCGTATGTAAAACACATTGCTATGGACCAACATATCGTGAAAAGATACGTGAAATCATGCGATATGGTGGGCCTAGAATGTTATTTGTATCACCGATCCAAGTAATTAAACATATGTATCTTGAATGGAAAGACAAAAAAAGAGGCTAGCACTGCTAGCCTCTTTCTTAATGGATTTATCACATTTTTATGTAATACTAGATTACGCGATTGCTTTGTCCAATACAGCTTTGATTAAAGCTTTTGTTTGTTCATAGCTTTCACCAGGTTGAGCCTCGTATTGTTTGTCGAGGTCAAACCACAAGTTTGGATAGTATTCATATGGATGAGTTTTGAAGAGCTCGTGAGCATCTTGATCTTCAACCCAGTTAATATGAATATCTGCGTATGCAGGGTTTTCTGCAACGAGTTCATCGATAGCGCGGAATGCGTTTTCGCAGTAAGGGCAACCGATTAAGTGGAAACCTAAGATTTCTTTCATGTTACACAGTCCTTTCCAGATAGAATCAACATATACTTACATAATTTGAGATTTTATACATACTCATGTACCACAATATATGGTACACTACTGAGTATATCACATCTATATAAGATATTCAATTTTTTAGATATGCCTAATGAGAATATTGAGAATACAATATGCATGTATTACATAGATAAGGAGACACCTATGATTTCAGGCGCGCAGTATTTGGTAAAAGCCCTTCAAGAGGAGCAGGTAGAAATCTTATTTAACTATCCTGGGGCTGCTACTATCGATATTATGGATGAATTATATAAACAAGATCAGGTAAAGGTTATTTTGCCTCGTCACGAGCAAGCGTTAGCTCATGCTGCTGATGGATATGCTCGTAGCACGGGTAAGGTAGGGGTTTGTATGGTAACCTCTGGACCAGGTGCGACCAATCTTGTAACAGGTATTGCTACTGCTTATGCAGATAGTGTGCCTCTCGTTTGTATTACAGGCCAAGTAGACTTAGGTCTTATGGGCAATGATGCCTTCCAAGAGGTGGATACAGTTGGTATCGTCCGTAATATTTGTAAATATGCTGTCACTGTCCGTGATCGTAAAGACTTAGGGCGCATTTTGAAAGAAGCTTTCTACATTGCTCGTACCGGTCGTCCAGGCCCTGTAGTTGTAGATATTCCTAAAAATATTCAAAAGGCGATGGGATCTGATGAATATCCTACAGAGGTTAATATCCGAGGTTATAAACCGAATATGGCTGTTCACGTAGGGCAAGTTAAAAAGGCTTGCTCCATCATTTCTAAGGCTAAGCGACCACTGTTTCTATTAGGTGGTGGCGTCAGTATTAGTGGTGCCAACCAGCTTATGATGGATTTAATTGAAAAAACAGGCATTCCAGTTGTAACGACCTTGATGGGGAAAGGGGCTGTAGATACACGTCATCCTCTATACCTCGGTAATGTAGGGATTCACGGTGGCTATGCACCAAATGTGGCACTCACAGATTGTGATGTAATGATTTCTATTGGCACTCGCTTCAATGATCGCATTACGGGTAAATTAAGTACCTTTGCACAAAATTGTAAGATTATTCATATCGATGTAGATGCAGCATCTATCTCTAAAAATATTAAAGTAGATATTCCAATCGTAGCCGATGCTAAATTGGCTATCGAAAAACTCTTAGAGTATATTGAGCCTCATGATCTTGGTGATTGGCCTGAACAACTGCAACAGCTTAAAGCAGAACGTCCTGTAACGCAAGCTGATGAAGAAGGTTTAACACCTCAAACAGTCATTGACTACATCAATAATCACTATGATCGCCCAATTGTTACTACTGACGTAGGTCAAAACCAACTATGGACTACGCAGTTCTTAGAGGTACAAGGACAACACCAAATGCTGACTTCTGGCGGTTTAGGAACTATGGGCTATGGCTTCCCTGCAGCACTAGGTGCTCAAATGGGGAATCCAGATAAGCGCGTATTTGCCATCTGTGGTGATGGTGGGGTGCAAATGAATATCCAAGAGTTTGCTACCGCTATGCACTATCGTTTACCTGTGACGCTAATTGTTTTAAACAATGGGTTCCTCGGTAATGTTCGTCAATGGCAACAATTGTTCTACGATAAACGGTATGCTTGTACGAATTTGATGATGGATGAAAGCTCCATTGTTACACGAGATATCATTGATAATAATGAGTTTGAATATGTGCCAGACTTCGTGAAATTGGCAGAGGCTTATGGTGCTAAGGCAATGCGCATTACTAAAGTTGAGGATATTGAAAAAGGGTTCCAATTGGCGGATACTTTCAAAAATGGCCCAACCTTACTTGAGTTCATCATTCCTACAGAGCTCAATGTATTGCCAATGGTACCTGCAGGTAAATCTTTAAGTGATATGTTATTAAAGGATAAAAAATAGGAGGGGCTATGGAAGTACATATGAAAAAGCGCTGCATTTCAGCGTATGTAGAAAACCAAATCGGCGTATTGGCTAAAATTTCTGGCCTCTTCGCAGGTAAAAACTATAACCTTGATACATTGACAGTAGGGGAAACTGAAGATCCTACCATGTCTCGTATGACCATTGAGCTCACATGCGATGATTTGACGTACGAACAAATCATTAAACAGCTTAATCGCAGTGTAGAGGTGATTAAGGTTATCGACTTTACAGATATGCGGATTACAAAGAAAGAACTATTGTTTATTAAGGTCAACAGTTGCAAAGAAGCAGATAAACAAGAAATCTTCCGCATTGCTCAAACCTTTGACTTGTTGGTAGTTGATTATAACCGCAAATCTGTTCTCGTACAATGTGTAAAAACAGTATCCAAAAATAACGATATGATTGCTCTATTTAAAGATATGTTTGTTAATCGTATTGAAGTTGTACGCGGTGGTAGCGTAGCTATCGAAGCACTATCTACACCTGATAGATAAGTTTTAACTTAATTATTCTAAATCTATTTTTGGAGAATAATGATCTAAGACTAGTAGTGATTTAGAATGGATACAACTGAATATGATATAATATTTATATCGACCATTATTGATATAGAGACCTTGGTTGTATGCCAAGGTCTTTTTATATAGGAGGTACTATGAGTTTATTAGATGATATTTTAGCCCATAATAGAGAATATGTAGAAGATCAAAATACAGGTTATGTAGAAACAGATACTAAATGCAGTAAGATGCCTAGTCGTGAAATGGCAATCGTTACATGCATGGATACACGTCTTGTTAACTTCTTAGAAGATTCCATGGATATTGGCCGCGGTGAAGCGAAAATCGTAAAGACTGCAGGGAACTGTATTACAGGTCCCTTTGATGGCGTTGTACGTAGTTTACTTGTTTGTATTTATGAGCTAGGCGTTAACGAAATCTTTATCATTGGTCATCATGAATGTGGTATGGCAAAAACTACGGCAAAAGATTTAACAGAAAAAATGTTGGCTCGTGGTATTGCACCAGAAGCGATTCATATGGTCCGTAAAGAAATGGAACGCTGGGCAGATGGATTTACACACCCTGCTGAAAATGTAGAAGACACTGTAGACGAATTGCGTATGAATCCTTTGATTCCGAAAGACGTACCTATTCACGGTCTTATCTTCCATCCTAGAACAGGTGAAATTGAAGTCATCGTTAATGGCTATACACAAATGAAGCAATATTACGAAAAATAGTAGGTAAATCTTGTTTGACTTAAAGTTAAGTTTAAGTTTTATAATGTGTTCATATTAAATATTAGTCAAACAGTTTAGTTAATAAAGGAATTATATGAACAAAAAAAGATTAATTATATCCTTACTAGCTATTATTACCGTGGTTGCTGCTACTGTAGGTAGCTATGTATATAGGGATACTATATACAGTCGAATTGCACGGACTGCGGCTGTGGTGAGTGGTCAAGAAATAAAACCACTACTCGATTCTGAAAGTCGTTATATTCGGCAAATTGTAGCTCAAGATAATAGCACAAGCCGTACCATTATGTGGCAATCAGATAGTAGCGAAGCTGATGCGGTAATAGAGTATCGTCTAGCAGGTTCTGAAAATACTCAAACGATAGGGGCAACGGATAAAGTTTTTACTGATGACGGCAGTACTACCTATATTCATGAGGCTACATTGACAGGTTTAACACCTAATACTAAATATGAATATCGCGTTGGTTATGGTAGTGATCGCCGTAGTGATTGGTACTCCCTGGAAACGGCTGGCGCTAGTGTCTATGATGTGCTCATATATCCAGACTCTCAGTCGGGGGATTATTCTCAGTGGGAAGAGCTTGTAAAGGACTCAGCACATCGCAATCCAAGGACAGCCCTGTATATTAGCATGGGTGACCTTGTAGATAATGGGGAACAAGACTATCAATGGCGCACTTGGTTAAATTCCATTAGACCGTTGAGTGCTAATGTGCCGTTAGCAACGACCTTAGGTAATCACGAGATGTATACATTAGATTGGAAAATGCGCGAGCCTTATGCGTATTTAAATTACTTTGCAGTACCGCCTAATGGGAATGAAACTTTTAATCGTCGTTATTATTCCTATGACTTCGGTGATGTTCATTACGTTGTATTAGATACGCAACTTTATGAAAGCAATCATGAAGATAATCATGATACGCATCATCCTGATTTATACGATGTACAGGTTCAGTGGCTACGCCAAGATTTGGCAGCAAATACTAAAAAGTGGACCGTAGTTCTCATGCATCGGGATCCATTCCAATATGCCATTGACCGCCCTGGCGCAAGTCGTGATGTAGGATTCAACGAAGAGGGCGTATTGTTTATGCCTATCTTTGATGAGTTTAATGTAGATTTAGTGTTGTCAGCTCATTTACATTCTTATCGTAATAGAGGGCATGTACGTAACTTTGATAGAGATGCTTCGGGACCATTATATATTCTGACTGGTATTGCCGGAGATACTCGTCGCCCTAAGTGGAAAGAACATCCTTTAGATGTATATGTGGCACCAGATCGAGATAAGAATAACTATATGGCGATGACTGTTACACCGAATAAATTGATAGTAAAAGCTTTCTTACCAGACGGTACACAGCTAGATGAGTCGGTTATAGAGAAATAGAAGTACAAGATTATAAGAATATATAAGCAAAAGACACCTTCTTTGAAAGGTGTCTTTTTTGTGTGTTTATACAAATAGTTTTCTCTGATTTATAGTTTAAATAGGTAAACATATAAATGATAATTATATATTTATTATATATTTTATATGCTAAATTAAGTTCATGTAAATTACAGTTCTAAGGACTATGATAAAAATTAATTCATAGTATAACAAATAAAAATACAGAAAATTTGTATAAAACTTGAATAAAACGACTGATAGTATTATAATACGTACATAGGTTATAAAAATACGCTAATAATGTATAAAACATACATATAGTGTATAAAGGAGATAGAGTAATGAATACATTACAAGATTTGATCAAGAAATATGCCGCACAATATAAAGAACAAGTTGTAGCATGGCGTAGACATATTCATAGTCATCCAGAATTATCTGGTGAAGAAAAAAATACATCCTTATTTATTCAAAAGGTTCTTGGTGAATTAGGTATTCCTTTTGTAAATGATGTTTCTGATTATGCCGTTATCGGTAAAATCGAAGGGACTCAACCTGGACCAGTCATTGCATTGCGTGCTGATATAGATGCCTTACCCATACATGAAACTACTGGATTGCCATTTGCATCAGAAAATGACGGCGTTATGCATGCTTGTGGTCATGATAGCCACATTGCGATTTTGCTTGGTGCAGCAGCCATTTTACAGTCTATTAAAGACCAATTGCATGGCACCGTAAAGCTCGTATTCCAGCCTTCCGAAGAGGAAGCATTATTCCCAGGTGCACAAGGTATTGTAGATAGCGGCATTCTTGATGATGTAGATGAAATATATGGCCTTCATGTATGGCCACAATTACCGGTTGGTACGGTAGGTCTAAAAAAAGGTAATTTGATGGCTGCATCGGATCACTTCCTCGTCCATATTAAAGGGAAATCGACCCATGGAGCGGAGCCTCATAATGGGGTAGATGCCATCGTAGCAGCCGCAAACTGGATTGTAAACGTAGAATCTATTGTGGCTCGTGAAACGAATCCAATGGAAAATCTAGTATGTACCATCGGTGTTATCAAGGGGGGCGACAGATACAATGTAGGCTGTGGCGATGTATATCTAGAAGGTACTTGTCGTACTTATGAACCAGCAAAACGGGATTATATAGAACGACGTCTTGGTGAAAGTTTACAAGCTCTCGATATGTTATTAAAAACAAAGAGTACCTTAGATTATAAACGTGGTCATGGAGCTACCATCAATGATCCGGATGCCATCGATTATGCCACATCTATTGTAGAGAAATATCTTGGTAAAGAAGCGGTGGTACATCCTGAATTCCCGTCTATGGCTGCAGAGGACTTCTCCGCGTATCTTCATAAAATAAAAGGTGCTTTCCTTTGGTTAGGTACTGGATTTGAAGGTAATCCGGCCTTGCATAATGAGGCTTTCACCATTGATGAAAGCATCCTAGAACCTGGTATAACAATGATGTCTGCCATTGCCGCCGAATTTTTACAAGAAAAGTAGTTAAATAAGTAGTTTGAAATAAGAGGTTATCATGAAGAGTTTACAACATACATCATTTAAAACAATGCTTCAATACACACCAGAAGAAATTAAATACTTCTTGGACTTGGCTGCAAAATTAAAAGCCGATAAAAAAGCAGGCAAAGAAATCAAAACATTAGTAGGTAAAAACTTTGCATTAATTTTTGAAAAAGACTCTACACGGACACGTTGTGCCTTTGAAGTAGGTGCTGCGGATCAAGGTGCTCATACGACATATCTTGGCCCTACAGGTTCCCAAATGAATAAAAAGGAATCCTTAAAAGATACAGCTCGTGTTCTAGGATCTATGTATGATGCTATCGAGTTTAGAGGTTTTGATCAAGCCGATGTAGATACATTAGCTGATTATTCTGGCGTACCTGTTTGGAATGGCCTTACCGATATGGATCATCCTACACAAACATTAGCGAATTTTTTGACGCTTCAAGAAAATATTGATAAACCATTGAATGAAATCTCTTATGCTTATGTGGGTCATGGTCAATCTAATATGTGTAATGCCTTAATGAGTGGGGCCGTTAAAATGGGTATGGACTTCAGACTTATCGGTCCTAAACAATATTGGCCAGCTGGTCCATTCTATGAAGAATGCTTGAAAGTTGCAAAAGAAACAGGTGCTACCATTACATGTACAGATAATGTAGCGGAAGGTGTTAAAGGCTTAGATGTTATCTACACAGGCGTATGGGTAACTATGGGTGATACATACGATATGTGGGAAGAACGTATTAATACGTTTAAACCATTCCAAGTTAACGCTGAAATGATGGCATTAACTGGCAATCCAAATACAAAATTCTGTCACTGCTTGCCAGCGTTCCACAATACGGAAACTCAAGTAGGTAAAGATATCTTTGAACGGTTCGGCATGAATGGTATTGAGGTAACTGAAGATGTATTTGAAGGTTCAAATTCCTTGGCCTTCCAAGAAGCAGAAAATCGTCTACATACGATTAAGGCCGTTATGGTTGCTACATTTGGTGACTATCCTTTGAAATAATTTCATCTCCCTAGAAGGTGATGTATGGTATAGTTTGTTTCCTATTTATAATCGATGAAAGTAATAACTGAGAGTTGTATAAATAGGTGTGAGTCACCAATAGGTGAGAATTGAGGTTTACTATGACACCCTATAAAGTATTTATTGTTGGTCATGAAGGCACAACAGGTTTAAGAATTCATGAACGGTTATCCGATAGAAAAGATATAGAGCTATTAGCTACAGCTGATGAGGATCGTAAAAATGTAGAGGCTATTAAAGAGGTAGCTAAAGAGGCAGATATTGTATTCCTCTGCTTGCCTGATGTGGCATCTAAGGAAATCATGGCCGCTATCGGTGAATTACCATGTAAGGTAATTGATACATCTACTGCCTTTAGAACTGCTGATGATTGGGCTTATGGATTCCCAGAACTCGGTGCGGATTATAAAACAGCCATCGCTACTGAAAAACATATTGCTAACCCTGGTTGTCATGCGAGTGGAATGATTGCTTGTATTGCACCTCTTGTAAAAGCTGGTCTTGTGCCAACAGATTATCCTTTCACTATCACATCCTTAACAGGCTATAGCGGTGGTGGTAAAAAGATGATTGGCCAATATGAAAGTGAACCAAAGGATTATTTCCTCTATGCACCGCGTCAATATGGTCTAAGTCAACAACATAAGCATTTGCCAGAAGTTCAACATGTATGTGGCCTTAGCGAAGCACCAATCTTTATGCCTATCGTTGACGATTATTATTCCGGCATGGAAGTAACTGTGGGCATCCATAGTCGTTTATGTAATAAACCAGTTAGCATCGATACAGTGCAACAGGCATTAGAAGACTTTTACAAAGATAGTACAATCATTACTGTTGTGCCATTTGCAGAGAACAGCAATACTGGGATGTTGAATGCTAATCAATTGAGCAACACAGATAGCATGAAAATCTATGTGACTGGCAACGATGAACGCATTATGGTTCATGCTATTTTCGATAATTTAGGCAAAGGTGCATCTGGTGCCGCTGTTCAATGCATGAACATTGCTTTAGGTTTGCCTGAGGATACAGGCCTAGCACTAGGTTAGAGAGGGAACTATGAAGGACGTAACAAATGCAATGCGGGCGCATATCTTAACTGCGGCCGTTCCATATATTAAACAATATACCGATCAATACGTTGTCGTTAAATATGGTGGCAATGCCATGATTGATGAAGAATTAAAAAAATCCGTTATGAAGGATTTACTATTACTCCAATTGGTAGGGGTGAAAGTTGTACTCGTTCATGGTGGCGGACCAGCTATTAATAGTACACTAGATGCTATGCAGATTGAATCACATTTTGCAAATGGCTTGCGTGTCACTGATGAAGCGACAATGGATGTAGTACAAATGGTATTAGCTGGTAAGGTTAATAAAGGCCTTGTAGCAGATTTAACAGATCTCGGCGGTAAAGCTGTTGGCCTTTGTGGCGTTGACGGTAATATGATTCAAGTTCATAAGCAAAATGATGAGCTTGGCTATGTAGGCTCCATAGATACTATCGATACAAGCATTATTGATGATGTTATCAGTAGAGGCTATATTCCTGTCATTTCCTCTATTGGTATGGGGGCTGATGGCAAGACATACAATATCAATGCCGATACGGTGGCAGCAAAAATTGCAGGTGCTTTAAAGGCAGAAACAATGGTTGCCATGACCAATATTGATGGTGTATTACGAGATGTGCATGATCCTGAATCTCTCATCTCTAAAATTACCATGGCAGAGGCAGATCAATTAAAAGCGGATGGTATTATTGCAGGCGGTATGATTCCTAAAGTAGATTGCTGCTTAGAGGCTATTAAATCTGGTGCCCAAAAGGTATTTATCATCAATGGTGAAATCCCACATGCTATTCTTATCGAGCTATTGACCGATGAAGGTCTTGGCACGATGTTTGTAAAGTAATATAGTAGGTATAGCGATGGTAATCATTTATTACCATCGTTACCTTTCATATAGATAGACGACGGCATGGCCGTACGTTTGGAGGATGTAATGAGTAATACAATCGATTTTGAACAACAAGATAAAGAATATATAGCCAATACGTATGGCCGGTTTAACGTATGTTTTGAAAAAGGTAAAGGTTCTCTTTTATGGGACGTAGATGGCAAAGAATACATTGATCTTGGATCCGGTATTGGTGTAACCGCATTTGGTGTAGATGACGATGAATGGACAGAGGCGGTAACAAAGCAATCTCATGCTTTGAACCATATCTCTAATTTGTACTATTCTTTACCACAAATTGAATTGGCAAAACAACTATGCGCTAAGACAGGTATGAAGAAGGTATTCTTCTCTAACTCTGGTGCAGAGTCTAATGAATGTGCCATCAAGGCAGCTCGTAAATATAGTCATGACAAATATGGTGACGGTCGTCATGTCATCGTTACGTTAGTAAACAGTTTCCACGGTCGTACTATTACTACCTTGTCTGCTACAGGCCAAGATGTATTCCATCAACATTTCTTCCCATTTACAGAAGGCTTTATTCATACACCAGCTAATGATATTGATGCGGCTTTAAAAGCCCTTGATAATCCTGCAGTTTGTGCCATCATGATGGAACCTATTCAAGGTGAAGGTGGTGTTATGCCACTAGATAAAGAGTTCGTACAAGCGGTAACAAAATATGCTCATGAACACGATCAACTCGTGTTAATCGATGAAGTACAAACTGGTAATGGTCGTACTGGCAGTTTGTATGCATACCAACAATTTGGCATTGAGCCAGATGTAGTATCTACTGCAAAAGGTTTAGCGGGCGGTCTCCCTATGGGCGCTACCTTATTCAATGAAAAGATGCAATATGTATTAAATGCAGGTGCTCATGCTACAACCTTTGGTGGTAATCCAATCTGTGCGGCCGCAGGTAACACGATTATTAGTCGTTTAACACCAGAATTCTTAGATTCTGTGAAAGCAAAAGGGGACTATGTAAAAGCTACCTTAGCAGGCAAACCTGGTATTCTAGGTGTGAGCGGTATGGGCCTTATGCTTGGTATTGAAACTACAGTAGATCCAAAAGCAGTCATTGCGAAATGTCTTGAAAAGGGCGTTGTATGCTTGTCTGCGAAAAATAAAGTACGTCTTTTACCAGCTCTTAATATTCCTCAAGACCAATTGGAAAAAGCGATTGCTATTGTAGCTGAAGCTATTGAAGAGTTAGCGGCAAAATAATTTTAAGGATAACTTTCATAAATATCATTTAAAATAGTTGCGTAACCGTGTAATTATTGAAATAAATCGATGAATATATAGACTTTAGTTCTCATTCGTGTTACCCTAGAAGAAACAGTCTATATTGGAGGAGTAAATATGAATACAGAATCCTTACGTAACGAAGTATTGGTTCCTGCTGTAGCAAAAACATTAGATATTGCTACAAAAGCAAAACCTACAAAAGAAGAACTTTTCACAACAGCAAAAATTACGGCTGCTGTGGCAGTTGCAACAGCTGTTGTATCCTTAGCGGTACAAGCAGTATTGCGCAACCGATAAGACATAAAGAAAACGACATGGCGTGGCCTGTCGTTTTCTTTTACTTTTACCCTGTTATTCCCCTTGATTAAGGGATTTTATAAGGAGGCGATACCATGCATAGTCGCGATTTAATTGAACAATATAAAGGCTACGTTCAAGATTGGCGTAGATATTTTCATAAACATCCAGAGCTCAGTAATGAAGAGTTTGAAACAACTAAGACACTGGCTAAAGAATTAGAATCTATGGGCGTAGAGGTTCATGTAGATACTGAGCGTGGCATCGGCTTAGTTGGTATTATCCATGGCGATAAACCTGGTAAGGCTATCGCATTGCGTGCTGATATTGATGCTTTACCTGTTCATGAACATAATACAGTAGACTACAAATCTGAAACTGAAGGCAAAATGCACGCTTGTGGTCATGATGGTCATATGGCTATCTTGCTAGGCGCTGCTAAGATGTTAATGTCTATGAAAGACCGCATCGAAGGCGATGTGTATTTAGCATTCCAACCTGCCGAAGAAACGGGTGCAGGGGCGCCAGATTTCGTTAAATTTGGTGATTGGTATGATAAAATCGATGCTATCTTTGGTGGCCATGTGTGGATTGACTTACCAGCAGGCCTCATCTCCGTAGAGGAAGGCCCTCGTATGGCTGCAAGTAGCCAGATTACTATTAATGTAAAAGGTAAACAAGGCCATGGGGCACAGCCACATCAGGCGATTGATGCCATTGTAGTGGCTAGTGCTATCGTTATGAACTTGCAAACCGTAGTGTCTCGTAATGTGAGTGCCTTAGATTCTCTTGTACTCACTATTGGTAATATTCACTCTGGATCTGAATGGAATGTTATCCCTGGTGAAGCTAAAATGGGGGGCACCATTCGATTCTTTGATCCAGACCAAGAAGAGTATTATGTAGAATCCATACGCCGCGTAGTAGAACATACGGCTGAAGCCTATGGGGCAACTGCGACATTAGAATATGTAAAAAAAGTACCGCCTACAATTAATGATCCTGCATCCAGTGAATTGGCAGAACGTGTCGTTATTGATACATTAGGTAAAGACAAACTTTCTAAAATGCGTAAAGTAATGCCAGGGGAAGATTTTGCATGGTATTTACAAGATAAACCAGGTTGCTTTGCTTTTATTGGGATTCAAAACCCTGAAATCGAGGCTACCTACGATCATCATAATAATCGATTCAATATGGATGATACTGTACTATCTGCGGCATCAGCCGTATATGCAGAATATGCCATTGCATGGTTGAAAGAGCATAAATAAAAACTATTTAATTATATAAGTAATAACTTACGTACTAATCCGTCTAATAGATTAGATGTTTGTATGTTTAATAATAAAATCAATTAGATATCTCCATCTTAAAAGCACTGTTATCTTAAGGGTAATGGTGCTTTTTCATTGTATTTTTATTTATATTTTCCGTATAGTATAGGTATAATATAGGTATAAGTTGGATGTGATGCAAGTATGATACAAGTATTATATAAGTATAATTCAAGTGTAGTATTTGTGATATAAATCCGCTGTAAGTCTAATACATTCTCTATGAGAGGTACTTATGAATATAGTTATATGTCTCATCATAATTGCTATTACAGGCTTTTTATTGATGAAGCGCTACCAGCCACAACCTATTTTGATTGGCTTAGGAATTCTTATGATGTTCATCGCTTATGAGGCGAGCTGGATTGATGCCATATTAGTTGGTGACCAATCCACAGGAGTTCTCATATTTGATGCAATGGATATCGTAAGAATAACGACATCAAATAACATAGTCAATCTGGGCCTCATGATTATGACCTGTGCAGGTTATGCAAAATATATGGAGCATATTGGGGCAGGGACGAGATTGGCACATACATTTATACGTCCTTTATATCGTCTAAATCGCCCATATATTGTACTGGCCCTTATGTTTCTACTCAATATGGGATTATCCATTTGTGTACCTAATCCATTGAGCCTTGCACTTCTTATGATGGTCACTATGTATCCTGTGTTACTTCGATTAGGTGTAAGCCCTGTAGGGGCGGCAGCGGTTATTGCTACGGGACATCTCATGGATGTGGGGCCAGGTGCAGTATCTACCTTACTTATTGCAAAGACCTTGAATATGCCCGTGCCAAACTATTTTGTAGGCTACCAGTTGCGTCTTTATTTCTTAGTCGCCATTGTGACGGCTATAGCACACTTTTTCTGGCAGAAATATCGTGACCGGGTGGAGGAACCTAAGGTTATAGATGCTTGTGAAAGTATTCCAGAGGCGCCAATAGGGCCTAAGCCGTATATGATATTCCCATTATTACCATTGTGTTTTATCTTAGGCTTTAGTCAATATGGCTTTCCTGGGGTGAAGATGAATGTTACCCTTGCTATGATGCTTGCCTTTGGTATAGCGTTATTAGCTGAATTAATTCGTCATCGAAATCTGAGGACAGTACTTAAGAGTACAACTATTTTCTTTGAAGGTATGGGGAACCAGTTCTCTTATGCAGTGACCCTTATTATAGGGGGACAAATCTTTGCACAAGGACTAGTGAGTTTAGGTCTTATTGAATCCTTGCTTGGGGCACTTCAAACATTATCTCTTAACTCCATAGGACTTACCTCTGTGCTAGGCGGCGGTATGTTAGGCCTTAGCATGGTGACAGGTAGTAATGTAGCGCCATTATTTACTTTGGTTCCACTAGTACCTAATATCGTAGCTCATCTAGGCTTGGATCCGATTACTACTATGCTTGGTATGCAAAACGGTGCAAGCCTAGGCTTATTCCTTAGCCCAATCAGTCCGGTAATGGTCGGTGTAGCAGGCGTGGCGCATATTAAATCCGTAGATCTACTTAAACGTACCGCCGTGCCGGTTCTTGTGGCGTTACTTACTAGTTGTGTGGGCATATGGGTGCTTTATTAAATTTAGATATTTACTAAGTCTTGTTTAATATGGTATGGTACGAGTTAGTACTGTTGTTAATACTTTGTTTAGATATATGAAATACGGAGCGTTAATGATTAACTTTAACTTTCTTGATGAATGGCTATTATTAAAGTCTAATGTTAAGAATCTTTTTCTTAACCAAAGGCTAACAAGATTTCCATACTTAGCTGGGGTAGCATTTCTTCTTTTAGAAGTCTATTTTTGTAATTTTATAAACTTTCTTGGGATTATTGGCTCCCTAAAATTTAACTTTAATGAAACTTTTCAGGAGTATTTTGATAATGTAATTTTTACTTCTAATTACATTATTGATAAACCTACTTTTCTTATTATGACAATTATCATTAATCTTTTAGGGGCTTTTATTCTATCGGAATTAGTTAAAAGACGATTAAATGATTATAGTGGTAGTACTCTTGGACGGTGTTTACAGTATATTATTTTAATTTTTAATATATTACTTCTAGGCTATTGGGGATATAATCAAAGCCTTACAGATATAGATATTAGAGTGACTGCAGACTTTTACATTTATCTTTTCTATGAGTATATAGTACTCTTATTGCTAATCTTTGTGCCTTCTAGTAAAGTTGCTAATCAATATGGTTTGCCAAATGGAAAGCAGCGGAGTGGAGAATATATTATCACCTATAAACCGATATATAGCTCTAGCGATGATAAAAAGAGGGAAGATTATTGGGATATAATTGGTTTATCTCATTCCATAGATTCCTTTAGAAGCATGTTTATCAATAAGCTGTTTGATTATCGAACTAGAGCCAAAAGACAAGAGTTATACTGGGGTGTATTTATGTTCCAGATTATAACAAGTGCGCTCAACTCTGTTTTGTTTTACTTCTATGAAAACATATTTAATGTAGAAACTGCTATTGTTGCTAGTCTAGTTATCTATTGGATCTTTTGGATATGGTATATGTTAGCTAATATTAGTTGTACTGTTAGACGATTACATGATACGGGTCTTAGCGCTTATTGGTTAATAGCCATATTTATTCCATTTATTAATATCTATACTTTATATATGACTGTATTTAAACCATCTATCAATAGCGTTGAATTAAATTCTATTAACGAATAAAGTTGTTATTGAATTTTACTAAATAACCCTCTTTACATTTTCTGTAAAGAGGGTTATTATATTCCAATAATAAATCGTATGTAATTAAAATGGTTTCCTGCAATGATGCAAGTTTTAGCGCTTTGCGGATAAAAAAGGGCCTTTCTTCGCCGGACGGTTCTAGAAGCCAGAAAGGATGTAATGAGCAATCAAGTTTCTATTTCAACAGCAAATATTCGTGGTGCCTTTGGGGGATTCTTTATTCCAGGTATGTATACCGCCTTATGGGCTGGCTTTGTACCATATTTAAAAGCAAAGCTTAGTATCGGTGAAGATGTACTGGGTTCCATGATTTTAGTGCTCGGTGTAGGCTCTTGTTTGTCCATGGCCATAGCTGGTAAGCTAGTAGAGAACTTTGGATGCAAGAAAGTCGTTTTACTAGCTAGCTTTATTGGGATGTTATCCCTTGCGGTTGTTACCATGTGTTCTACAATTGCTACGACCACAGCTGCTTTATTCTTCTTTGGTATTGGCGTCGGCTTAAGTGGTGCGTCTGCCAATTTACAAGCTATCTTGACAGAAAAGGTGAGTAAGAAACACTTAATGGGTGCCTATCATGGTGGATGGAGTTTAGGCGGTTTTGCCGGTGCTGGTGTTTTGCTGGTGCTCTTAAAAATATTATCCTTACCTGTTAATGAAAGTATTTGGGGACTTCTCATCGTATTATTTATTGCCATGGTTGTGATTAGCCAATTTATGTTAACCTTTGGTAGTGATCCAAATGCAAAGGTTACTAAAAAATCTAAAAGCCCACTATCTTTCCATCCGATAGCTATTATCTTTGGTCTCTTGTCCTTTGTATCTTACTTGGTTGAAGGCGCAGTAGGGGATTGGAGTGCATTATACTTATTCGAAGATAAAGGTATTGTTATCGAAGAGGCCGTTATGGGCGTTATGCTCTTTAATGGTACTATGTGTATTGGTCGTTTGCTTGGTAATACAATTGGTAAACATTTAACCTCTAAACAAGTTGTAATTGGTGGTTATTTGTTAGGTGCTATTGCAATGGGCCTTATTGTATTCCTACCAGGTTATGGCTCCATGTACACATACTTATTACTTGGTATTTCTTTAGCCATGGTAGTACCAAACTTATTCTCTGCTATGGGGGAACAAAATGTTATTCCTATGACACAAGCTGTGGCTACATCTACCATGCTTGGTTATATGGGGATTTTGATGGGACCAGCGTTGATTGGTTTCATTGCTCATGGCACAAGTCTTACAGTGGCATTTATCGTACTGACTGCATTACTTGTTGTTAGTGCTGGTACTGGTAAATACGCTTATATGTTAATGGACAAATCAAAGGAAGCAGACGCTTAAATAATAGCCCCAAAGACGATATGTCTTTGGGGCTAAATTTTTGAAATATGGAAATATTATTATAAATATGGTGATTCGTTATATATATCATCGATGACATACAAAAAAGCCACAGGATAGAACCTGTGGCTTTTACATTTCTAGGTATTAACGGTCACCGTTGAAGATGGAGTTTTTAACAAGTACATAGTCTACTTTGCGGATTGCTTGTAGAGTAGTACCGCCAGCATAAGAGATAGCGGATTGTAAATCTTGTTCCATTTCAACTAATGTATCAAAGATAGAACCTTTGGAATCGATGAAGATTTTTTTGCCTTCTACGTTTTTGCGTTCACCTTTTTGGAACTCAGAAGCGGAACCAAAGTATTCTTTTACTGCTTTACCGTCAACGATTTTTTCTTCCCCTGGGGATTCTTCATGACCAGCGAATAGGGAACCAATCATAACCATAGTAGCGCCAAAGCGAATAGATTTAGCAATGTCGCCATGATCGCGGATACCACCGTCAGCAATGATAGGTTTAGTAGCTGCTTTAGCGCACCAGCGAACTGCAGCCAATTGCCAACCACCAGTACCAAAGCCAGTTTTTAATTTAGTGATACAAACTTTACCAGGACCGATACCAACTTTAGTTGCATCTGCACCAGCATTTTCAAGTTCACGAACGGCTTCTGGTGTACCTACGTTACCAGCGATAACAAATGTACCAGGTAAGTTCTTTTTAATGTATTGAATCATATCGATTACTGCATTGGAATGACCATGAGCAATATCGATTGTAATGTATTCAGGAGTTAAGTTTGCTTTTTTGAATTCATCAACTAAAGCAAATTCCTCTGGTTTTACACCAATGGAAATAGAAGAGTATAAATTAAGGTCGTGCATGCGTTTAACAAAATCCATACGACGTTCTGGTTGGAAACGATGCATGATATAGAAATAACCTTCACGAGCTAATTTTTCTGCCAATTCTTCGTCGATAATAGTTTGCATATTTGCAGGAACTACTGGCAAGCGGAATGTGCGGTTGCCTAATTTAACATGTGTATCACATTCGCTACGGCTTGTTACGATACATTTATTAGGAATTAATTGCACGTCTTCATAATCAAAGATGTTCGTTGTATTAATCATATTTTCTATATCTCCTTCGAGTATTACAAATTGAACCTGTACCATTATACAAGAGTCGCGTAAAATTTTCAATACGTTCCGAATATTTTGTTTGGACTCAGAAACGAACTGTAGTACAATACAAGTAGATTATGCAAGTTATATACATTAATATATATGGTAAAGGGAGGTTGATTGACATGGATCAGTCCAAAACTCGCATGCTTGCAGAAGCAGGTGTGGCGATTGCAATTGCTCAAGTATTATCCTTTATTACGATTTTTCATATGCCTCAAGGAGGCTCCATTAAGGCTGCAGCTTTAGTGCCGCTCATGATTTATGCCTATCGTTGGGGTGGTGCACGGGGAATTTTTGCTGGCGTCGTATATGGTATTTTACATTTTATTTTAGGCTTTAAATCATCTGTACACTATTTAAGTATTATATTGGATTATCTAGTTGCTTATGGTGCCATAGGTGTATGTGGTTACTTCAAAGATTCTATTTCTGGACTCATTACAGGTTCTATTGTTGGTATTGCATTGCGCTGGATCGCCACTGTTGTGAGCGGTGCCGTTGTGTTCGCTAGCTATGCACCTCAAGGTCAAAATCCATGGATTTACTCCATGATTTATAATGCCTCTTATATGGTGCCAGATGGGATTTTAAATATTGTTGTTTTACTATTCATCTACCAAGGTGTTAAACGAGGTTTAGGACGTCGTGGATAAATTAGGTTTAATTATTTTGGCTGGTGGTTTGAGTTCTCGAATGGGGCAACCTAAGGCATTATTGCCTTGGGTTAATGGTGAAAGCCTCATATCTCATGCACTTCGTAAGGGATTAGAAGCGGATGTGGATGATATCATCATCTCCATTGGTGATGATGATCAGTTAGGACATGCCATTCAGACTCATATTATTGATACGTTATCGAACGATGAGAAGAATAAAGTTTCTATTGTTCGGGATTCTATTGAGCGATGTGGTCCTCTAGGGGGACTTTATAGTGCTCTAGCTGTTGGAATGAGTCCTGCCTATGCGGTGATGGCTGTAGATATGCCATTTATGCCTATGGATTTATATTATGATTGGTTATATCAAGTGAATCATAACAATTGGAATGTCATAGTTCCTACTGGTTCTAGAGGTAAGCCAGAACCTATGGCGGGAATTTATAGACCTCATATTGTATCATTACTTCCATCTATTCTGGCCGGTAAAGACGTATCGTTGCAGCATGCCCTTGATACGATTGGTCATGTTGAATCTATTGATGCCAGTGATTATGATTGGGAGCTAAGTAATGTAAATCATTATGATGACTATCAATGGGCTCGTGCATTAGCAGAAAATGAGTTCCGTCGTGTGCCGCTTATTAGTGTAGTAGCATCAAAACGTAAAACAGGTAAGACTACGGTAGTAACCCGTCTTGTAGCTGAGTTACAACGAGCTGGGTTTTCTGTAGGCGTTGTGAAGAGTGATAAACACGGCTTTCAAATGGATCATGAAGGGACCGATACAGACCTTTCTTATAAAGCTGGCGCTGATGCGGTGGCTATTGCTGGCCCTAATGAAACAGCGATTCGTATACGCACTAAAGAACAATCAAATCTGTATGAAATATCACAGTTTATGCCTGTGGATATAGTTATACTAGAAACAAGGTCCCAAGGCATTGCCCCTATTATAGAGGTTACGCAAGAAGGACATACAGAAGAGCTTATCTCAGATTCTATCGATCGAGTAGCTATAATCGAAATTAGCAAGTTAGACCAAGACGTACCTAGATTAGTACGTCACATACAGGAAATGATGAGGTGTTTAAATGGCCGTCGTTACTGTTGAGGAGGCCCTTCAATTATGGGATGAGGCCTTACAAACACAAGTTCATAAAGTAGAAACGATTGATGTTAAGGCTGCGAAAGGATATGTGTTGGCAGAGGATATTATTGCCCCTACAGATGTACCAGCCTTTCCAAAATCTGCCATGGATGGGTATGCCATTGCCTTTTCCGCGGATTGTAATGAGTATATTGTTGACGGTGTTATAGGCGCCGGCGTTGTATGGGAACAACCTGTTGCACTAGGTCATGCAGTACGTATTATGACGGGCGCACCTATACCGGATACATGTGATACTGTTATCATGCAAGAACAGGTAGTTGGCTCCGGAGAACCGGGTACAACAATCATAATTCAAGGTAAATACAAATGTGGCGATCATATCATCCCTCAAGGTGAGGAATGTAGTGCTGGCACTATTGTGATTCCTCGTGGAACAGAGGTAACCTCTACGGTACAAACTGTTTTGACTGGTCTGGGGTTGACTGAGATTGCTGTCAATGCAATGCCTCGCGTGTTAGTCCTTACCTCTGGCCATGAGGTGATTGAACCTGGTGAAAGCTTAACAGCTGGTAAAATTTATAACTCTAATAGAGCTATGATTTGTGGACTCTTGGAGGATTTAGGCTTTCATAAGATTACGCACTATCATGTCAGTGATGCTCCAGAGGAATTAGACTCTGAAATTAACCATGTGTTACAGCTCAGTGAAGATGCTGATATTATCATTAGCTCTGGCGGCGTATCCGTAGGGCTATTTGATACAATGCCTCTTATTTATGAAAAATTAGGCGCTAAATCTATTTATGCGCGCATTCAAATGCGGCCTGGTGCAGCATCTTATGGTGCTGTAACGCCTAAAGGTCAAATTATTTTTGGCCTGTCTGGTAATCCGGGGGCTGCATTCAATGGTTGGCATCTAATCGTAGCACCGACCTTAAAACGCTATAAAGGGTTGGCAAACTGGACTACACCAGTCGTGGCCTGCGTAATGGATTCAGAGCTTTTTAAGCGTAATGCCTTTGATCGGTACGTACAAGGTAAAGTCATATTTGGTGGTGGGGTCCCACGCTTTGTGGCTAACCGCCATTTTAATAGTAGCAGTATGTTAGGCCTCTATACGGTGAATGCATTGGCATGTATTCCGCGTGGTGTACATGAAGTACATCCTGGTGATACCTTTAATGTATATCTACTAGGACTATTACCTGCTGTATAGGTCTTTATATAATATGTATTTATGTCATCTAAAATTCTGTTGACCGCAGATAAATAAATATATGATAATAAAAGCATCCCTTGGAGTATTAAGGGATGCTTTTTGTATGTGGAGCAATAGGGCATAATGGACTATTTTGACTATTCATATAAACATAACTACATAGAGTTTAGCAGCAACATATATAGGGTTAGTACATATCATTATAACTGGCATGCAGAAACTGAGATTTTTATCTTGTTAAAAGGTAGCGTTGAGATGAGTTGCAATGGTGAGGTTTTTACGCTGAAACCTCTTGATGTTGTAATTATTTCTCCTCAAGTAGGGCATGCAACATTAGCCCTTGAAGAGGATACTATAGCCTTTGTTACTCATGTAGGTAACGAATTTTACCAACAGTATGATTCTGATTTTGGGACGTATCAATTTATTTTACGTTCAGATGATAGTACGCGTCATAATGAATTCTTTACAACCTTACGCCATCATGCTGCTATGACGATGTTATTGATGATTAAAGGTGAAAGCCCAGTACATCGAATGTGGATAGAACACCATTACTTAGCTTTGGCTGGTGATGTATTTAGAGAGTTTGATCCCATAAAAAAGGTTCACGAAAATGCTAGACCTGGCGATATAAAACCGGCATCTTTTGATAATATGATTGCCTATATTGATGAGCATTATGAGCAGAAAATAGAGTTAGAGGATATTGCAAAAATTGGGGGCTATAATGTTGCTTATACATCGCAGTTTTTTAAACGACAAATGGGGATTTCCTTTGTTGAGTATGTATTGCGGTTGAGAATCCGTGATGCTACTGTTCGATTAGCTAGTACGGATGAGGCTGTTGCAAGAATTGCAAGTGATTGTGGATTTGCCGATGTGAAAGCCTTTAATATGGCTTTTAAAAAGCATTTTAATATGACTCCCACAGAATATCGTAAGCACGTAAAAGGTATTGGCCGTAAAACTGTTTTACAAGATTGGAAAGAAATAATTTCTGTAGACAACCAAGATGTACTTGATGTGTTGCATTCGTTCTTGTCCTATGAAGATGATTCACGAGCTAAGAGCGAATTGGAATTTATGAGCAAAAAATTGGAAGCTTTGAAAGAAAAGTTAGCCGATGTAGTAAAGGATTTATAAAGCTGTTTTATTATATTTCTATGGTAACTAGATTATTATAGTAGCTAATTCTTATAGTAACTCTATTCGTATGATAAACGTTTTGCGGTAATTTATTTTTGATGAATTTATGACATATATAGAAAGATTAGAATTGGGTAAATTTCTATATTAAGAAAACCTATAAAGTTATAAATAAAGCACTACTGTTGATAAGTAGTGCTTTTTTACATGTATTTTATGGGTGAATTTATATATCAATACACTCTAAAAATACAGTAAATCGAGAGAAATCTATATTTTTCTGTGGATTTTACTATAAAAACTACCTTTTAATTTGGATAGTTATATTCTCCAAACTGAGTAGAATATACTTCATCAGGAGTAAAAAAATTAGTAAGTTATAATTTTGGAGGATATATGAATCAAGTAAAATTTATGGAAAACGTAGGTAAAGTTGCAACTGTTACTGCTGTAGCTATGTATGTATCTTACTTCCCACAAATCATGCACAACCTAGCTCATCCAGGTACAGGTGATTGGATCCAACCACTTGTAGCTGCGATCAACTGTACATTATGGGTAGCGTATGGTTTGTTCAAAGAACATAGAGATATTCCAGTAGCATTAGCCAATGCACCTGGCATCTTCTTTGGCTTGGCAGCAGCTATTACAGCGGTTATGTAATTTAAAGAGTAGAAACATAAAACTATAATTTATTGACATGTAAAATAAGATTACTGTTGACCGTTGTTAATTATATATATCATAATGAATGCATCTCTTAGATTTATAAGAGGTGCATTTTTTATGTGAATAAGAGAGGTTTTTGTGGTTAATAGTACTGACTCTATTAGTGTATATAGACAAATTTTTAATGCCGTTGTGCGTCCTAACTTATGGTTGCCATACTTTCAGGCTAGAGGAACTTTAAGTGGTTCTATAAAAGGTATTATATTTTATATAGTATTAATGCTATTTATCATGACTTTGGGGAGCGTAAGCGTCAATTTATTAAAACCTGAAGCTACAACAACATTAGCCGAACTTTTAATTAATCCTACTCTTGCAAGGAATATAGTAGGTTCATTTTTAACTTTTATTGTTATGTCTGTTGTCTTTGTGCCTGTCTTTTTATTGATAGCAAGAGGGGCCGACGCAACATTAACATTAAATCGAGTTTTTATGGTATATTTATATGCTTATTCTGAAATATTTTTAGTTAAGAGTATAGAGTTATTTATTTTTTCACTTATGTCTGTTTTTGTACTGACAAATATTGTTAATATGGTTTTTGCAGGCGCGGTAATTTTTGGGACAACCTTAACCTGTGGACTTTTACAGATAGTGCTGTTTTTTAAAACGTTTAAAATAGCTCTTGATATTCCGTATTTGACAATAGCAGTAGCTGGTGGAATCGGCGGAGGTATTTCTATACTTACCTTATCTCTGTTAGAGAAAATTGGCTTATAAAACTTGGTGTTTAATAATTATTGTTAAATTTTTAGGGAGCATATAGCTAATATGGATTACTTTCACTACACCTATAAACACAATCACATAGATTTCAATAGTGATATATATAAGGTTAGTACCTATCACTATAACTGGCACAGTGGCGTAGAAATCTTAATCTTGCTAAAGGGCAGAATCGACATGAGTTGTAATAGTGAGGTTTTTACGATGGAACCTCTTGATACAATTATTATTTCTCCTCAAGTTGGTCATGCTACGTTAGCCTTAGAGGAGGATACAACGGCTCTTGTTATTCATGTAAGTAAGGAGTTTTTCCAATACTTTGATCCTAACTTCGGTATGTATCAATTTGTATTGCGTTCAGATAAAACTAACCGAGATAATGAATTTTTTACGTCCCTACGTCATCGTGCTGCACAAATGATGTTGTTAATGGTAAATAGTGAAAGTTCTGATCGTCAATTATGCTTGGAGAATCATTATTTAGCCATGATGAGTGATATATATCGGGAAATTGATGCGATTAAGACTATCCCTGTACATACAAAGCCTGCTGATATGACTGTAGCTACCTTTGATAAAATGATTGCCTATATTGATGAAAATTATAAGCAGAAGATAGAGTTAGAAGATATTGCCAAAATTGGCGGTTATAATGTGAACTATACATCTCAGTTCTTTAAACGCCAATTGGGTGTTTCATTCTTAGAGTATTTGTTGCGGTTGAGATTACGAGAGGCTACAGTTCGTTTGGCTAATTCTGAAGATGGAGTAGCACATATTGCGAGTAGCTGTGGTTTTGCAGATATTAAAGCCTTTAATGTAGCTTTCAAGAAACATTTCCATACAACGCCATCTGAATATAGAAAGCAAGCAAAAGAGATGGGACGAAAGACCAAGCTACATGATTGGAAGGAAAT
>NZ_UQYC01000014.1 GCF_900545205.1 uncultured Veillonella sp.
CATAGTCTGGGAAGTATTCACGAGAAAATAGCCGTTGTTGTAAGAGGCTTACATTTTTAGACTTATAAAAATCATGCATTTTTTGACATAGCTGACGAATACTATAGCCTTTGTATGTATCTATATGACTATTGTAAATAGACGGCAACACTTCTTCCATCGGTGCATCCCGGTCTATGAGGTCTTCAAAGCGAACGAGTTCCGCTACGAGCGCATCCATCTTATGCTTAGATTCTGCTGGCGTCATAAGGAATAAGATCGTATTTAAATCGCATTTTTCAGGAATGATTCGATTTTCTCGTAAATAATTAGCAAGAATATTAGCAGGAATACCAAAGGCTTCATATTCTCCGGTCTCTACATTAATTCCTGGTGTAATCAGTTGGAACTTACAAGGATCGATAAAATACTGCCCCTTACTATAACCTTTAAATGAATGCCACTTTGCTTCTGGTTCAAAGGCAAAATAATTTACATCTTCCGCCATGACCTGTGTATTTCCGTCTTCCCATTTTTTGCCATGCACCATAGGTGGTACTAACGGGCGGAGATATTTGCATTGCTTCAACACGGCTTTACGAGCATCAATAGCAACTTCAACACATTCACGCCATAAATTTTGACCTAATTCACCTTCATGGATTTTCGCATTTACATCGAGAGATGCAAATAACGGATAAAATGGAGAGGTAGATGCATGCATCATAAAGGAATTATTAAAACGTTTATGATCTACATAACGGTTTTGCCCCTTTATATGACTATCCTTCTTATGAATTTGAGAGGTTTGTGAAAAGCCAGCTTGTTGCTTATGTACCGATTGAGTTACTAAAATCCCAGGATCATTTGGACCTAACTCTAATAATAGGGGACTACAATCTTTCATCATAGGAATAAATTGTTCATATCCCACCCACGCAGAGTCAAAGAAAATATAGTCACAAAGATGTCCTATTTTATCTACTACTTGACGAGCATTATAAATCGTACCATCATAGGTGCCTAATTGAATGACTGCTAGCCGAATAGGACGTTTAGCTCGAGCCTTTTCAGGGAATTTTTCTGCAATCAAAGATCGAATATAACTTTCATCAAAACAATGATCTAAAATACCGCCAATGGAGCCAAATGGATTGCGCGCTGTCTCAAGATATATAGGCGTAGCGCCAGACATAACAAGACCACCATGGCAGATAGATTTATGATTATTACGATCATATAAAATAATATCGCCCGGTGTTAAAAGAGCATTAAGTACTACCTTATTCGCTGAAGATGTACCATTTAATACAAAATAGGTCTTGTCAGCATTATAGACTTTCGCAGCATGCGCTTGCGCATCATAAGCATAACCTTCATGAATTAAAAGATCTCCTAATTTTACATCCGCATTACAAAGGTCTGCTCTAAATATATTCTCCCCAAAGAAATTGTAAAAAGCGCGACCTGTAGGATGTTTATAGAAAAACTGACCACCTTGATGTCCTGGGCAATCAAATTGTGAATTTTGATCCCCTACATAATCAGATAAAGCCCTGAAAAATGGTGGTAAAATAGAGTCTTCATAGCTTGCTACAAGCTTTTCTATCTCTGATTTGCAGTCGTCCATATTTGTAGAGGAAAACACCATAATAGATGTAATGCGTTCCTTATAAAAAGATAAATCCTTAGATTCATCAAATCTTAGGACAATAACAGGTATACCAAAGGTATAAATTTGATTATTATTGATAAGCTCTAAATCACAATCACCAATAACAACGGCACCGACATCTATAAAATCTGTGTCACAAATAGAAACACATATGCGACCCTCTATAGAGCTAATTTGGGATTGTACGGAATCAGATAAAGCAATCTTTAAATGTTTCACAGCCTCCTCCTTTCGTAACTATGTATCACACTCGATATATAATCAACACATATGAAATAAAACATAGTATAAAAACATATAACAAATAAAAAGACTCCCTACTCAAAGAATAGGGAGCCTTTTGGTTTTAGATTATTCAGCTGCTTCTTCTTCAGCTTCAATATGCTTAGGAGCTTCTGGTTTCATCAATGGGAACAACAATACATCGCGGATGGATGCAGAGTCTGTTAAGAACATAACGAGACGGTCAATACCAACACCTAAACCTGCTGTTGGAGGTAAACCGTATTCAAGAGCTGTAACGAAGTCTTCATCCATACGGTGAGCTTCATCATCGCCAGCTTCGCGTTCTTTCAATTGATCCAAGAAACGTTGTTTTTGGTCGATTGGGTCATTTAACTCGGAGAAGCCATTTGCCAATTCACGACCATAAATGAACGCTTCAAAACGTTCTGTAGCCAATGGATTTTCACGACTTGCTTTCGCAAGTGGAGAAATTTCTTTTGGATGACCATATACGATAGTTGGTTGAATCAAGTTTTCTTCTACATAATCTTCGAAGCAAAGATTTAAGATTTTACCAATACCATCATTTTCTGTATATTCTACATTTAAACGATCTGCAATAGCACGAGCTTCTTCTACAGTAGTAACTGCATCAAAGTCTTCACCAGTGTATTTTTTTACACCTTCAGCCATTGTGATACGATTCCAAGGTGGAGTCAAATTGATTTCTGTACCTTGGTATGTGATTTCTTGTGTACCTAGAACCTCTTGAGCACAGTAGGACACAAGATTTTCTGTTAAGCGAATAGCATCCTCAACATCGCCATAAGCTTGGTAAGATTCGATAGTAGTGAATTCTGGATTATGACGGTTGTCGATACCTTCGTTACGGAAGCAACGGTTCATTTCGAATACGCGATCCATACCACCAACGATTAAACGTTTGAGATACAATTCAGGCGCGATACGCATGTAAATATCGATATCAAGCGCATTGTGATGAGTAATGAATGGACGTGCAGCAGCACCACCAGGGATAGCATGCATCATTGGTGTTTCTACTTCCATAAAGCCATCACGCATCATGTATTCGCGAATTTTAGCAACGATTTGGGAGCGTTTTACAAATGTATCACGCACTTCAGGATTTACGATCAAATCAACATAACGTTGACGGTAACGAAGTTCTGTATCCTTTAAACCATGCCATTTTTCTGGTAATGGACGTAAAGATTTGGATAACAAAGTTAATTTGTTAACTTTAATTGTAACTTCCCCTGTATGAGTTTTAAATACGTGACCTTCAACACCGATAATATCACCGATATCGAGCATTTTTACGTATTTATAAGTATCTTCACCCAATACATCTTTACGGAAATATACTTGAATATCGCCGGATTTATCACGCATATTCGCAAATGCTGTTTTACCATGGGAACGGATTGTCATCAAACGGCCTGCAATAACTACAGGTTGACCGTCATATTTCAAGAAGAAGTCATCTTTAATGTCTTTTGCATTATCTTTTACAACAAAACGTTGACCAAATGGATAGATACCATCCGCTTCGTATTCAGCCAATTTGTCGCGGCGAATTTGCATTTGCTCATTCAGCTCTTCTTGTACATTTTTAATTTCTTCACTCATGTTATCGCCTCTTCGTCAGTAAATGTAAATTATTGGATTGCTAACACTTTGAATGTAACAGGACCATCTGGTGTGGAAACTTCTACTTCATCACCTTTACGTTTGCCCAAAATAGCTTTACCTACAGGAGATTCGTTAGAGATACGATTGTTAAATGGATCCGCTTCAGAGGAACCAACGATAACATATTCTAATTCATCATTGTACATTGTATCTAATACAGTTACTTTGCTACCTACGGATACAACATCACCTTTTACGGATTCGTCGATGATTTTCGCAGTGTTAATTTTATTTTCAAGCTCTACAATATGACCTTCGATGAAAGCTTGTTCATTTTTTGCATCATCATATTCAGAGTTTTCACTGATATCGCCATATTCAATAGCAGTCTTAATACGTTCAGACACTTCAATACGACGTACAGATTTATAATACGTTAATTCTTCTTCTAATTTCTTTAAACCTTCGGCGGTAAGTAATGTTTCTTTTACGTCTGCCATGGGTACCCCACTCTTTCTACATATAAATTAAATAAGAAAAAAGTGCCATAGTAAGATGACACCTTATCTTTTATTTCTAAATTATCTCAACCATTATATAAAAATACTGTACATTTGTCAATCTGACTACATTTCAGCCAGTATTTTACGATATGATTCTAGCTCATTATGAAAGCTTGTTACGGTATGAATTGTATTCACACGATTGCGCCAATATGCTGATTCAGGAAGCCCCTTCATATACCAGCCTGCATGAGTTCGTATTTCCTTAACGGCCATACTCTCACCCTTGTATTGACACAATAGATCAAAATGCTTTAACAACATGTCGAGACGTTCAATATCAGTTGGCGCCGGTAACACTTCACCAGTCTCTAAATAATGGTGAATGCGACCGAAGATCCAAGGATTACCCTGTGCACCACGACCTACCATTACAGCATCACACCCCGTTTCATCGAGCATGCGCTTCGCGTCCTCTGGCTCCACGATATCCCCATTGCCAATTACAGGCACGGATACTGCCTCTTTTACGGCCTTAATATAGGACCAGTCCGCATGACCACTGTACATTTGTTCCTTTGTACGGCCATGTACAGCAATAGCTGCGACCCCCGTGGATTCGATGCACTTTGCAAAGTCTACTACATTGATAGATTCACTATCCCAACCAATGCGCATTTTCACCGTTACAGGTACATCGACAGCCTTAACTGCCGCTTCTGCTACGCGTGCCGCCAAATCAGGATTCTTCATAAGTGCAGAGCCATCCCCGGAGGAAACAACTTTTTTAACAGGACAACCCATATTGATATCTACAATATCTGCCCCCGCATCAGCTACAACCTTTGCTCCGATGGCAATCGCCTCTGGATTAGAACCGAAGATTTGCATAGAAACAGGCCGTTCCACATCTTCAAGGCGCAACAATTCATGGGTGCGTTCATTTTTATATTTAATGCCCATAGCGCTTACCATTTCGGTACATACCAAGGCGGCGCCATGCTCTTTAGCAAGTAAACGATAGGCAATGTCGCTAACCCCAGCCATTGGCGCTAATATGGCTTGTCCATCAATTTTGACGGATCCTATTTGCCATTGTTTATTGTTCATATAATTCTATATCCCCTAACAAAAAGGGTACAGCATAAGCTGTACCCAAATGTACACTACTTCGTTACATATACGTAACTATATTATAGTAGCATTATTTATTTCTTTCGTAAATAAGACGTAAGCCTTCTAATGTAAGCATAGGCTCTACATGGTCAATGCAGTCTGTAGCGCTGCTGATAAGCTGTGCTAAACCGCCTGTAGCCACTACAGTTACTTGACCGCCCATTTCAGCTTTCATACGAGATACGAGACCTTCTACTTGGCCTACGTAGCCATAGAACATACCAGATTGCATAGAAGATACGGTGTTGCGACAAATCACTTGACCAGGATCTCTCACATCAATACGTGGTAATTTAGCTGCTCGTTGGAATAAAGCCTCCGCAGAAATTGTAACGCCGGGAGTAATTACACCGCCCATATAATCGCCATTACCTTGAACCGCACAATAGGTTGTAGCCGTACCAAAGTCGATAATGATTAAATCACCTTTATATTGTTCATGTGCAGCCACAGCATTTACGATACGGTCAGCCCCTACTTCACGAGGATTATCATACTTAATAGCAATACCAGTCTTAGTACCAGGTCCAACAATGAGAGGATTTACATTAAAATAACGTAAACATACCCGTTCTAATGTAGGCATCAACGGTGGCACAACTGAGGAAATGATAATATCCTTAATATCTTTCACATTAACCTTGCGATCGTGGAAGAATAAGTTCATCATCAACATGCCATATTCATCGGTGGTCCGAACGCGATCCGTGGAAATACGCCAGTGACCTACAAGCTCTGTCTTGTCGTATACACCGAGAACAATATTGGTGTTCCCCACATCAATTACTAATAACATGAATGCCTCCTATTTGCGCGGACGAATTGACACGTCCCCTGCCACAATACGTTTAACTGTCCCATCAGGGATTCTTACTAATAAGTTACCATCTTCATCAATATCTGTAGCTACCCCTTCATAGGTATTTCCTGGTGCTCTCACTTCAATTTCCTCACCGAGAGTCACCGATAATTGGCGCCATTCATTTAATGTTTCCTCAAAGCCACTATCGAGGACTTCATAATATTGATGTTCTAAGGATTCCAAAATAATTTTAAAAGCTTCTGTCCGTTCAATATCAATGCCTTCCATTGTTAATGACGTAGCAATTAACTTCAATTCTTCTGGTAGTTCTTCTTGTTTAGTCTTAACATTGACACCTATGCCCATAACAATATAGGAAATTTCCTCCATAGAGCCGGACATTTCTGTCAAAATACCAACTAATTTACGACCATTTACAAGGATATCATTTGGCCATTTAATACCCGCATCTGTAAGGCCCATTTTATGAAATGCCTTTGTTAATGCCACGGCAGCCATCAATGTACACTTCGGTGCTTCTACTGGTGCAAAGTCAGGGCGTAAAATGAGACTAAACCATAGACCTTTTCCGAATGGAGAATACCATCCACGAGATAAACGACCGCGGCCAGCAGCCTGTTCCTCTGTAACAACAACAGTGCCTTCTTCTGCACCTTGTTGTGCTAAGCGACGAGCTTCTAGGTTTGTAGATTCGGTAGTGTCCATATAGACATACCGTTTGCCAAATACATCTGTTTTTAAGATTTGCTTCATTGCTAATGGACTCAACAAATCAGGTTCCTCCAATAATCGATACCCCCTCTTGGTATAAGATTCTATTTTGTAGCCTTTTTGACGTAATGCTTTGATATGCTTCCAAATAGCTGTGCGCGAAACATGACACGCTTCCGACATATCTTGTCCCGATACGAAACTACCTTGGTTTTGTCTCAAGAATTCTAATACTTCATCACGCATAGTTTAGAGCCCCTTTCTTTGTCAACCTAGGTTTACAATTCGATTGTACAAGTGTACCCTATAAAATGCAAGGATTATTTAAAATAATTAATGGTATAATACATGTAGTATTAAGTTATACCTTATGTAAAAGATAACAATAGTATAGTCTATCATTATCTGGGGAGATATATGCAACAATTTACATTAGAAGAAAAAAATGAAGTTCTAGAGAACCCATTTATCCATATTCACAGAAAACTTGATGTTCTATTAAACATAGGCAAATTACTTATGGAATGTGGTGCAGATACAAATCGAATTATTGAAGAGATGTTAAAAGCTGCCACATTTATGGGTATTCCTCATAATTACTTAAATATTCATATTTCATATACTACCATCATGGTAAATCTATTACACAAAGAACGGTCCATAACGGTGTTCAGAAAAACACCGGTGCACGTTCCTAATATGGCCATGATTAATGCCGTATCTAAACTTACATGGCGTGCCTTTGAACGACATTACTCGCTCACTACCTATGAACAACTCATTTCAAAATTAGATTCTACCATTCCTGTATATCCTGATTGGGTAAAGGGTATTGCATGTGCTCTAGGTTCTGCAGGGCTCGCATTTCTATATAGTGGTGATATAATAGCCTTCATAGTAACAATTATATGCTCTCTCATTGGCTATTTCACACGAACGCTAGCCGTACGCTTTGGTTGTAATGAATATGTAGGTATTGCATTAGGTGGATTTGCCGCTATGGTTTCTGCCTACGGCTTCTATTCACATATTGAACAAGACTCGTTAGTTTATGTTCTCGTATGCTGCACCTTATTTATGATTCCAGGGGTACCGCTTATTAATGCCGTCATTGATACAATAAACAATCATATCCTATCGGGTATTACAGGAGCCATTAGAACAATTCTCATCGTAGGTAGTATGACCTTAGGTATGGCCATGGCCTTATACTTTAGTCCAATGCCGGCCTTTAGTTTTGTAGATATTAAACCTCATGTACTATCTATTGAACAGATTATAGGTTCTTTTATGGCCGCTGCCTCATTCGCTGTTTTATTTAATGCTCCTGTACGCCTCTTGCTCTCAATCGGTATCGGCGGTGTATTATGTGTATTTATTCGTAATTTACTAGCTGTTGAATTGGGCTTCTCTATTGCTGGGGCCACCTTTGTAGGGGCAGCCGTGATGAGTATTATTTATGTAAAAGTTTCTACCTGGCTTAAAACATCTAGTACGATTATTATCGTGCCGTCTGCTATCGCATTAATGCCAGGGATTCTATATTATCGTTTTCTATTCGATATTCTTCACATCAATGCACTCAATGAATCTGGACTTGTTTATATGGTGCAGAATGGTGTAACAGGTATTTTAACAATCGTTGGCATCGCTGTAGGCGTAGCCATACCGAATGTATTAGCACAGAAATATTTAAAATCACTTAAGGAACGACGCATACAAGAATATTTAGCAACCCGTCACATCCATGATGGACAATAAAAAAGAGCTGGTCTCCAAGGAGATCAGCTCTTTTATTTGGACAGTATCCATTATTTAATTTCATTAGAAGGTGTTTCACTAGGAGCTTCCACTGTAGAAGTGTGCTCATTAGCTTCAACAACCTCTGGTACTACAATACCTGCCGCTTCTAACGTAGCTTTAGGTTCCTCTGTTTCAGGGGCTTTCGTTGTACCATATTTGTAAAGATTATCTACTGCTTTTGCATCGATTGTTTCTTCTTCTAATAAGGCATTCGCCATATCATGTAAGAATTTCTCGTTATCGCTAAGAAGTTTTGTTACATCTTTATAAGCATCTTCAACAATACGATGAATTTCAGTATCGATTTTTGCAGCAATTTCTTCACTGTAGTTGCGTTCATGGCCAAGGTTTTTCCCCAAGAATACTTGTTCTTGTTGTTCACCAAATACGATAGGACCAAGCTCATCGCTCATGCCCCAACGCGTTACCATGGCGCGCGCTGTATTCGTTACACTTTGAAGGTCACCAGAAGCACCTGTACTGATTTCATCCAAAATCAAAGCCTCTGCCACACGACCGCCAAGGGCTACGCGAATATCCGCTAATAATTGAGATTTTGTTTTGTAGTTTTGTTCCTCTGTAGGAAGCATCATAGTGTAACCACCTGCTGCACCACGAGGAATGATTGTTACCTTATGAACAGGATCTGCATGAGGCAACAAATGTGCCACAATAGCATGACCAGATTCATGGTACGCTGTTAACTTGCGATCCTTATCACTCACAATGTGACTGCGGCGTTCAGGACCCATGCTAACCTTTTCACTAGCTTCTTCAACTTCAGCCATAGTGATTACTTTTTTGTTAAGACGAGCCGCTAATAAAGCCGCTTCATTTAACAAGTTACTTAAGTCGGCACCAGTAAAGCCTGGTGTTTTCTTCGCAATTGTTTTCAAGTCTACATCGTCAGCCAACGGCTTGTTACGAGCGTGAACTTTTAAGATTGCTTCACGACCGCGTAAGTCTGGACGACCTACGATAACTTGACGGTCAAAACGACCTGGACGCAAGAGCGCTGGGTCAAGAATATCTGGGCGGTTTGTAGCTGCGATAGTAATAATACCTTCGTTAGCACCGAAGCCATCCATTTCAACGAGCAATTGGTTCAATGTTTGTTCACGTTCATCGTGACCACCACCAAGACCTGAGCCACGTTGCCGACCAACCGCATCAATTTCGTCGATGAAGATGATACATGGCGCATTCTTTTTCGCTTGTGTGAAAAGATCACGTACACGAGATGCACCAACACCTACGAACATTTCTACGAAGTCAGAACCAGAAATCGTAAAGAATGGTACCCCTGCTTCACCAGCAACGGCTTTAGCAAGCAATGTTTTACCTGTACCTGGAGGTCCCGCTAACAATACGCCTTTCGGAATTTTAGCACCGATAGCTGTAAATTTGCCTGGGTCCTTCAAGAATTCTACTACTTCTTCTAATTCTTGTTTTGCTTCTTCCGCACCTGCTACATCTTTGAAGCTAACCTTAACATTACCTTCTCCCATCAATTTAGCACGGCTTTTACCGAAGTTCATCACTCGGCCACCGCCACCTTGAGTTTGCTGCATAATGAAGAAGAATAACACTACCAAGATGATAATAGGAATAGCAGAACCTAAAAGGCTCATCCACCAAGCTGGTTGCTCAGGTGGGGCTGCTGTAATTTCAACGCCATTATCTTGTAATGTTTTAATTAATGTTTCATCAGTTGGCGCATAAGAATTGAATTCTGTTCCATTTTTTAGTTTACCTTTAATACCATGATCATTGGTAATCGTTACGGACTCAACCTTTTTCTGTTGTACTTGTTGAATAAATCCTGTGTAGCTTAATTCAGATTTATTCGCACTTTGACCAGAGAAAGCGTCAATGGCGATAACGAAAGCGGCAATGATAAGTAAATAAAGGACGATATTTTTTGTAAATCGACCCAAAAGATTACCCCTTTCAATAATAATTTTTAGTTGTATAAACGAATTGAGTACATCTCATTGAGAGATGCACTCATATATTATATCATATTTTTAATTTTGATACATTTCTTCCTTCAAAATACCGATATATGGTAAATGACGATATTTTTCAGCGTAGTCTAAACCATAACCAATAACAAAGTAATCAGGAATAATAAAGCCTACATAGTCAACATTTACATCCATCTTACGGCGATCTGGTTTATTCAACAACGCTGCAAGGCGCACACTTTTAGCCCCACGAGCATGTAAATTTTCTAATAAGTAATGTAATGTTGTACCAGTGTCTACGATATCTTCAACAACGAGTACATGCTTACCCTCTACAGAGCGATCCAAATCTTTTAAAATTCGAACTACCCCTGTACTTGTTGTGCCGCTACCATAGCTAGAGCAAGAAATAAAGTCAAAACTTACATCTACACTATCATCGATAGCGCGTGCTAAGTCTGTAAAGAAAACGACAGCTCCCTTTAATACCCCTACAAGCACGACAGATTCATTTTTATAGTCTTCGCTAATTGCTTTACCCAACTCTGCTACACGAGCTTGTAATTGTTCCGCTGTATATAAAATCTCTTTTGCATCTTGATGCATCTATATGACCTCCACGATTCATATTAATGTTCGCAATATACTTTTATTGTATCACATTGAGCGGTTACTTTTATACTTTTAATAGTGAAAGTTTTCTCTTCCCCGGTGTTAACAATATCAAGTAATTGCTCTTGATGGGCTGCATAAAGCGTTATATCAGGGTCTACCGTATTCACTAAACGCTGCCATAAGCGCCGTTGTATTGCCAATGATTCTTGTCGTAAGGCACGGCGGGATAAGCTCACCCCATCAGCACCGATAGTCACAAGTTTTTCAAAAGCTTGTTCCGTTAAATCAGACATAACTAGTAAATCTTCATGTACGGAGTTTCCCAATCTAACAATAGCATCTACTACATTAGGGTTGATAGCTTCTAACTCAGGTATAATGCGATGCCGAATTCTATTTCGTTGGTATCGCACATCTTCATTCGTACAATCAACACAATAAGGAATCGCCTTCATCTCTAAATAAGCCAATAAGGTTTCTTTTGTAACATCTAACAGCGGTCTAATTACAGGAGTAGAATATTCAGAGCTTACTACAGACATGCCGGCCAAACCATTTAATCCCGAACCTCTAATGATATGCGCTAGAATCGACTCTGCTTGATCATCCTTGTGATGAGCCACCGCAATATAATCATAGTTTTCAGACTGTGCAACCTTTGTAAGCCATTGATACCGTACTTGACGCCCCATAGTTTCTTCAGATGTTTTTTGTTCCTTGCTCAAGCGAGGCACATCAAATGTAGCAGAATAAAATGGTAATCCTAAATTTTCTACTTGCTGTTGGAGCCACAAAACCTCTTCCTTACTTTCAGGACGAATGCAGTGATCTACGATGGCCACACCTAGTTCATACGTTGTATGTCGATGTATGGCAATGTCTTTCAATAGATGTAATAGAGCCATTGAATCAGGTCCACCAGAGCACGCCACTAAGATTCGACTATTTTCAGGAAATAGATTATGCGATTTTAAGGTGTGATTAACGGTTCGAACGAGTGCTTTCACATTCACGGGCCATCGCCTCCATACCATCTTGGTCGCTCACAAATACATGAGGTACCTCATAAGCATCCATAAAGGACGTCAAAATTTCTGCACCAGCTACAATAATATCGGCACGGCCTGCAGGTAAACCTTTTACCTGTAATCGCTCCTCGCGACTCATGTAACGCAAATTTAAAATGATGCCCTCTACTGTTTCACGACTTAATTTATGACCTTGCACCTTTGTGCCATCATAATTTTCAAGGCCTAAATCTATAGCCGCTAGCGTCGTTAATGTACCACCAATGCCAATAAATTCACCAAATTCGCCTTGAATCATCATCGGGTCCCAAAGGAATCGAGTTTCTTCCCATACCCGTTGAGGTCCTTCGTCAGACATAGATTGTAATCGCACTGCTCCCACTGGGTAAGAACGACTCCAATATACACCGTCTTTATTTCCTAAAGCGAGTTCTGTACTCCCCCCACCAATATCGATAGTCGTATAATGACGACCGTCATTCAACTGATCTCCCAAGGCACCATTAAATCCATAAATGGCCTCTTCATCACCTGATAAAATTCGCCATTCCATAGGGCAGTATTCGGTGATTCGTTCCATAAATTCAAGTCCATTTTGAGCCTCACGAACAGCGCTAGTAGCAAAACCAAAGCAATAGTCCGCACCATATTGGTCTGCCAAGTTTTTAATATCCTTAAAGGCCTGATACGATGACTCCATCGATTCAGATCGCAATGTACCATCTGCATTTCGTTGTCCCAATCGAGTAGTCCATAACTGTTTTGGCTCATAGTGCCATATATTATTCTCATAGGTAGCCAATAATAAGCGCACTGAATTAGATCCAATATCGATAATAGCTAACTTCATAACCGCTCCTTACATAATTAGTATTCCTCTAACACTATTATACTGTGAAAGCCTATACATAAGTAAAGAGATGGCTCAATGCCATCTCTCACTATTAATCTCGACGACCGCCTCGGCCTCCGCGTTTACCTTCTGTATTGCGTTTTAAATCATGCAATCGTTCATTGCTATCGCGCAAGAATGATTTCATTTTAGCTTCAAAAGCCTCTGTGCTTTGTTTAGATTGAACACGACGAGGACGTCGTTCTTCACTTGTTGTCTCTTTAGGTTGTGTCTGCCGAATAGAAAGGCCAATTTTGTTACCTTCAATAGATAAAACCTTAACCTTTACTGGATCTTCAACCTTTAATACGGTATTAATATCTTCGACATACCCATGAGCTACTTCAGAAATATGAACTAGACCTGTTTGTTTCTCTCCTAAATCAACAAATACGCCGAACTTTGTAATACCGGATACGGTACCATCAATAATGTTACCAACTTCGATTGCCATGCAACCTCCTAATTAATGCGGAAACCTCAAACTACAAACTAATGCGAATCTAAATTATTAAAGTTGTCCTTATTTTACATAAGGTACTTCACCAGGTTTTACAAGGCCTAGTTCCTCTCGAGCCACCCCCTCAATGGTCTTTGGATCTTGCAACTTAGCCTTTTCCTGTTCTAATTCTTCATTTCGCTGTTTTAATTCTTGCAATTGTTGCTCAATATGTTGTTTTTCTTGATATACAGCCACCAAGCGATAGGCTTGCCCTAACAATAGCAGCACCATAATCCCTATACCAATTCGCTTGATCCACATGAGGATAATACGTTGATCCTGCGCTTTGCGATTAGGGCGAACCCGTTTGCGCGGCCTTTTTGGACGTTGTACTTCCATAGTGTCTTGACTCATAATGTCCCCCAAAAATATTCATCATCTGTATACTGTCATTTTTTAATTATATCATAGAACCTTGTTAGGGACTAAATAAAATTATCTATAGTTTCTGTTAGGTCTATATATTCTCTCTATATAGATATTTATTTTTTATCAATAATAGACTTATATAACAGATACGATTATCTTACAAAGACTCTGCTTTATGAGCGTATTCACGAATAACTGCGCAAGACTTTTTAAATAAAGCTAATTCCTCTTCGGTAAGCTTTAATTCAAATACATCTTCAATGCCATCTTTACCAATAACCGCTGGTGTAGATGCAAAGATACCTTCTTCACCATATTGTCCGTCTAGATAGCAAGAACATGGCAATACTTTCTTTTCATCATGGAATACAGCGCGAATTAATTCTGTAGTGGCACTGGCAATACCAAACTCAGTAGAACCTTTACCAGCCAATACATGATAACCGCCAATTTTAACATCATCTAGCACTTGTGTATGGTCAAGTGTAGGGAATCTATGAGGCAATTCTTGTTGTAATTCTACGAGTGGTTTTCCTTGTACATATACATGAGACCATGGCACCATAGCGCTACCGCCATGTTCACCTAAGCAATAGGCTGTAATTGTACGATTACTGATATTAAAAATACGAGCCAATTCTTTTTGTAACCGCGCAGAATCTAAGGCTGTACCGCTGGAAATAATGCGTTTTGGATTCCAATTTAAATGTTTACATAAATAAGTAGCTACAACGTCGGCAGGATTAGAGATAGAAATAATAAACCCATCAAAGCCGGACTTTTTAATTCGAGGGATAACATCCTTTAGAACCTCAATGGTATCACCAAGACTTTCTAAGCGATCTTGGTATAAATTTGGTAAAGGACCTGCACTAAATACGAGAACATCGCAATCCCCACATTCTTCAATTGGGCCAGCTGTAGCTGTCACTTTGTGAGGAATGTAGCTAACTGCATCATTGATATCCATGGCTTGTGCCTTAGCTTTTTTCTCATCAATATCCATCATATACAATTCATCTACTTCACCTTGTAGAGCAAGAGAAAATGCTACATGAGAACCTACATGTCCAGTGCCAATAATACCTACTTTACGTAACTTCATAAGGGCCTCCTACCTGTAGTACTAAAAGATATCTATCCTCTAATACGCTTCCACTTAAATCAACGGTTCCCAATATATGAACCGATAATTTTAAGCTATATTAATATACCTTAAATCTAAAATACATAAACTATTATATACCTATTTTCTCATAGGTATATAGGAAAATAGATATAAAACAATAAAAAAGACTAGTATAGGAAATCCTATACTAGTCCTTACCTTATATAATTAGTCTCGTCCAGTAAAGAAGCTGACTACAGCAATCACGATAACTGCACCAACGATGGACGGAATCAATGCCATGCCCGCAAGGCTTGGACCCCATGTACCAAGCAACGCTTGGCCTACGGAAGCACCAACTAAGCCAGCAATAACACGAAGAATAATCCCCATACTTTGCGCTTTTTTAGTAATGCGACCAGCTACAAAACCAATGAAACCGCCTACAATAATTGACCAAAGCATAATATACCTCCTATAAAGTCATCTCATCAAGATTAAGAGGGAATAAATCCTTGTTCTCCATCACTTGTGGTGACTTTTCTAAATATTGCTTTCGCATTGACCATAAAATCTCTAAATCCTTTGGATCTAACTTGGACAATGCATATATCATCGTGAAATCTGAACCATAATGGCCACGCAAGCTATCAGGTACACCTTTAGGTCCTTCCCCACCGAGACGATTATTAAAGAACCCTTGTATACGTCGATTATCTAAATCAATGATAATGAACCCTGACGCATCATATACATATAATGTATGATTCACACGTTTCAAGGCACGTACCGTATTCGTTATAAAATACTGGTCCTTCATGTCGATGAGGGATGACTCATAACCAGAATGGTAAAAGTCACCATAGTAATGAGCCCCTCTATCAGTAGATTCCAATAAATCCTTAAGTATGGATTGTTCTTGACTACTAAAATCAGAGAAAGTTTTTACCGTAGTAATCTCTCGTAAACCACGTTGGTAATTCTCTGTCTTCGGTGGCTCTATATGTTGACCACGGAAGCTAACGGGCATCAACCGAAGTGTATTATCAGATAGATTATAAATACCGTAGCCTTCATAACCTAAAAAATAAACTTTTGAATCCATAGACTTCATCGCTAATATTCGTTTTGAAATAATGGCATCACTAGAATTTACTAGTGTATGCTCTTCTGGATCTATGCGTACTGTTTTGCTGTCATAATTACCACCTACGGCAAGCCAATAGGACAGGCCCATTACAATCAACGCTAGTACACACAACCCAATACGTTTTATATTCATGTATACTCCCTATGAATCCCCAAGCATAAAACGTAATAATATATTGTGCTTACAGGATGTACCTATTCATATAATCCCTATTCATAGGTACAACTGCAGCCTTAATGTTTACTATTTTGTAAATGTCTACGATAAGCTTAACTGAGTTAGTCTCTCGCCAATGGTCATTCCTTTATATGTAAAAGTTGGTAACAACTCTTGTAAAGGTTCTAAAACAAAGGTTCGATCCCAAAAGTAAGGATGTGGTACAGTAAGGCTTTCATCACAAATGGAAATCATAGTCCCCTTCTCATCAAATGCTAAAATAATATCTAAATCCAATGTACGTGGGCCCCAGTGAATGAGTCGTTCACGTCCAGCCCCCTGTTCTAAGGACTGTAACAAACTTAACATTTGATGAGGGGCTAAAGAGCTTTCACAAAGCCACATACCATTAACAAAGATATCCTGCTCCGTATACCCCCAAGGTTCGGTTTCGATTAAGGACGAACTAATGACCTTTGAAACCGCATCATGATTCTGTAATGATTGAAGGGCCAAATTAATGTGCCCCCGTTTATCACCGATATTTGAACCTACACTGATGTAATAGGTATACATCAAATTTGACCTCGTGTAGTGACAACCTCAACATAATCTAGAATACCTGCAATCGGTACAGATGGTTTGCGCACCGTTACAGATAAACCAACAATGCCTTGATAATGTTGGTATAAAGAATCGGCGATAAGTGCTCCCAACCGTTCTAACAAATTATGTTTTTCTCCAGTCATAACAGATTCTACAATGTCATATACCTCTACATAATTGATAGAATCCTCTAACTGGTCACTTTGACCGGCCTTTGTAAGATCTGTAGTAATTTCAACATCTACAAAGAATCGTTGTCCCTGTTCTTGTTCAGATGCCAAATTTCCATGAAATCCGTAAAATGCCATGTTCTTTAAAACGATTTTATCCATTACTCACCTCGTAATAGGCCATCTGCTACGGCTAAGGCACGTTTGTGCATTTTCACATTATGAACACGCACCATATCAACACCTTGGAATACGCCTGTAATACAAGCAGCTACCGTGCCTTCATCACGCTCCTCTGGTGGTAAACCACCCAACATGGAACCGATGAAACGCTTGCGGCTAGGAGCAAGTAAAATAGGATACTCATAAGCCGTTAACTCACCTAAACGTTGCATAACTTCAATATTTTGTTCTTCTGTTTTACCAAATCCAATGCCTGGATCAAGCCAAATTTGTTGTGGTGTTACACCAACCTTTAATGCTTTATCTACAGCAGAGAAGAAGTATGCCTTCATATCTTCAATGATATCACCATAGTTTGTGTCATTGCTATTGTGCATAATGATTACTGGCACCTTATATTTTGCTGCTACTGCTGCCATATCAGAGTCATAATGTAATCCCCACACATCATTTAAAATATGGGCCCCTTTAGAAAAAGCATAATCTGCAGTTTTAGCATGGTATGTATCGATAGATACAGGAACTGTAGATGCATTAAGTACAGGATCTATCAATTGAGATAAGCGTTCAATTTCTTCATCCGCTGTCAACGGTGTACAGCCTGGACGCGTAGATTCAACACCTAAATCGATAATATCAGCGCCATCTTCAATCATTTGTGTTACATGCGCTGCTGCTGCCTCAGGGGTATTAAATTTACCACCATCAGAGAAAGAGTCAGGCGTACCGTTGAGTATCCCCATGATAAGGGTACGATCGCACAAAGATAAACTTTTGCCATCATTCCATGTATAATTTCTACGTTTAAACATTTGCCTGTCCTCCACCTAACATTGCTAACGCTTCATCACGTAACGTACCTGTCTCTGCTAGCACGCCACGGCTTTCTAATGTAATCACCTTTGAATCTTGCTGCATAGTTCCTTTGATGAGCATACATAACTGTGTTGATGTAATGCGCACAAATACACCATGAGCAGATAAATCATTCATAATGGCATCTGCTAATTCCGACGCCAACCGCTCTTGTAGTTGCGGCCTCCGACTAAGGATATTAACAATATCTTGAAACTTGCTAAGACCTGCCACACAGCCATCCTTCGGTTGATACACAATATCAACGGTTCCAAAGAATGGTAACAAGTGATGCTCACACATGGAATAAAAGGGAATTCCTGTAACTGCTACAAGACCCTTGTAATCAGTACTAAATGTTTCACCCCATGCAGATTTTGTATCTAGGCCTACGCCACTGAATAATTCACTATATAATTCTGTTACACGACTTGGTGTTTTCTCTAGCTCTGGTGCCTCTGTATCAACAGATAAAGCTTCTAAGAATTGCTTTATCCCGTCCTTTGCACGTTGATTCATCGGTCCTCCTAAACGATCTTTGTCGTCCAATCTTCAATATTCCAAATATCCGTAACCCAATCTTTATAAAATTCAGGTTCATGACTTACCAAAACGATGGTTCCTTTGAACTCACGTAAGGCACGGCTCAACTCTTCCTTCGCATAGATATCTAAGTGATTTGTCGGTTCATCTAATACGAGTACATTGTACTTATTCTGCATCAACTTGCACAAGCGAACCTTTGCATTTTCACCACCGGATAAGACGCGCATTTGAGATGTAATATGCTCGTTAGTAAGACCACAACGAGCAAGTGCTGCACGTACTTCTGCATTAGTCATTGCTGGATACTCGTTCCAAATATAGTCTAGAGCAGTTTCAGAATTAGATGGTGTATCTTCTTGAGCAAAATAGCCAATTTGTAAGAAATCACCTTTTACCAACTCACCGCTCACCGGTTTTAATAAACCTAAAATTGTTTTCAACAATGTCGTTTTACCTAGACCATTAACACCGCGAATGGCGATTTTTTTATTTCTTTCAATTTGAAAGTCTACAGGTCTAGTCAACGGTTCATCATAACCTAACTCCAGACCAAAAGCCTCTACGATAAAACGACTTGGCGTACGACCTTCTTTAAAACTAAAGGAAGGTTTAATATACTCTTTTGGTTTTTCCAAAATTTCCATTTTCTCCAAGCGCTTAGCTCGAGAATTGGCCATGCCACGCGTTGCAACGCGAGCTTTATTACGTTGGATGAAGTCCTCCATACGCTCAATCTCTTGTTGTTGACGCTCATAAGCCTTAGCCGCTTGTGCCTTTTTCACTTCGTAAGCAGCTTGGAACTGATGATAATCGCCAGTATAACGCGTTAAGACCGCTTGCTCGATATGATAAATAACATTAACTACAGAATTTAAGAACTCCATATCATGAGAAATCAGGATAAAAGCATTTTCGTAGTTTTGTAAATAGTTTTGCAACCATTGAATATGCTCTACATCAAGATAGTTTGTCGGTTCGTCCAATAGCAAAATAGTTGGTTTTTCCAGTAATAGTTTTGTAAGCAAAACCTTTGTACGTTGACCACCACTGAGCTCTGTAACATCTCGATCGAGCCCAATATCCATAAGACCAAGCCCTGCAGCGGTACGTTCGATAACCGCATCAATTTCATAGAACCCACGTTGCTCTAGAATTTCTTGCCATTCCCCAACTTGTTCGAGCAGTTTATTCATCTCATCTTCGGATACATCACCCATACGATTATAAGCGTCATTAATCTTTTGTTCCATGACGAACAAATCATCAAAGGCGCGTTGCAATACGTCGCGGATGGTCATCCCTTTTTCGAGGACTGCATGTTGATCCAAGTACCCAACAGTGACTTGGTTGGACCATTCAATTTTACCTTCATCAGGAGGAATTTTACCTGTAATGATATTTAGGAATGTAGACTTGCCTTCGCCATTGGCACCAATGAGGCCTACATGTTCGCCTTTTAATAGGCGGAATGATGCATCATCTAAAATTTGTCGCGCTCCAAAACCATGGGTTACATTTGAAACGGTTAAAACACTCATATCTATCTCCACCGGAATAAAAGCCGTCTTGTTGAAGACGGCTTGTTTCATACTTACTTAAATATTATATCTATTGTACCTTTTTGACCTCTATATGTCAAAAATAGAACATCACTTATGCATCGCATAACGCAAGGCTACAACAGCCATAATCTTAGCGCCCTTAATCGCTTGTGCCAATCCATAGTCAGAACCAGCTGCACATGTAAACTCTGGCGTATGCGCTTCTAAACCTAATCCAATCTGTAATGTAGGTTGCGCTGTTGGTACTTCATAAGATACATTCCCTACATCAGTGCTACCATCTGCCTCATCATCAGGCAAGATACGAGGCGCTTCATCAAACTCGGTCATTACCTCTGTAAAGAGATCTAATAACCGTTTATCTTGACGCATATCCTTAAAGAGTGGCTCATAGTGATGCATTTCAACTTGAGCACCATAAGAAACTGCAATCTCTTGAGCAGCCTCTTTAATAGCAGGCAAAATAATACCTTCTAAATCATCTACCGTTCTACCGCGAACAGTCATACGAATTGTCGCCTTAGGAGTTACTACGTTCGGCGCCGTACCAGCTTCGGTAAAGATGGCACCTACAATAGCCCCCTTAGGGAATGTTTTCTTTAACTCTTTGATTCTTTGATATAAATCTACCCCGCAGTCTAACGCATTAATACCAGTGTCAGTAAGTGAAGCTATATGACAAGACCGCCCGTGGAAGGTAACCTCTAGGGGATGTGTTGCTAATGATGTGCCACCTACCTCATTTTCACCGCCCGGATGAATGATAAGTGCTGCCTCATAGCCCTTAAAAAGTCCCGCCTCAGCCATATACACCTTACCACCAATGGTCTCCTCTGCAGGGCAGCCAAAGAATGTCACACCCCAATCCTGTGGTGCACTTTGACTAAAAGCAACAGCAGCACCTAAACTCATCATAGCGATGAGATTATGACCACAGCCATGCCCTAGTTCAGGTAATGCATCATACTCGCCTAAAAAGGCCATTTTATGTGGTGCCTCACAATTATAGTCGCTCCGTAATGCAGTTTGTAACTCTGGCAGATCAGTTAAACCCACTTGAGATGTAAAATTATGGTTCTCTAAAAATTGATTAATTACATTAACTGCTTTATGCTCTTCTAACCCCAATTCTGGATTATCGTGTAAATATAATGAAAGCTTACGCAACTCATGTGCCATAGCATCTATAATGGCACAAGCTTGCGCTTCTCGTTCTTGTAATGTCATAACTCCCCTTTATAATATCTAGTCTATACTGTCTATGAAATATTCTATCTATAGTGTTTACTATGTATTCTATTTATTATGTATTCTATCTAAGAAGAGTCCGTCTATTTCGAATAGGGATGAATAATGATAGTGTTTGAAATGTATCTAAAGTTAATCGTTGCACCTAATGGTAGTGTTTGATGCGGCGTTCCATGACCTGTTGGTACATTGCATACAAAAGGTTCTGGTAATTTAGGATCTCGATTATCTTCCATATATCGTAGTGCTTCATAGCCTAAATCATAATCCCGTTCATCTTCGTCACCTTCGCAATCTGTAAATGTACCGATGACCAGTCCTTTTATGCGACTCAACAAACCACTGAGGCGAAATTGTTGTAACATGCGATCTAGCTTATACGGTGCTTCCCCTACATCTTCAATGAATAGTAAGGTATCCTCCCAAGATTTCTCCTCTAAAAAATAAGGTGTTCCGCACAACATTGATAGCATCGTCATATTGCCGCCCTGTAAAATCCCTTCCCCTAGCTCAGTACCAATGGCACCACGCGGCGGTTCAGGTAATGGTTCTATGACTTGTAATTTACCTTCTACAGCTACAAATAAAGCATCTATATCTGCCTTACGTTCTTCTTTAAAGTCGACGCCCATCGGCCCGTGATAGGTAATAAGTCGGCTATATCGATTAATAGCCATATGAAGAGCTGTACAATCACTATACCCTATAAAAGCCTTACGATATTTACGTATGGCCTTATAATCTAATAAATCTAGATAACGCATCGTTCCGTAACCACCGCGCAAAGCTAGCACCGCATCACAAGGTGCGGTGGTCATCATATATTGAAACTCTTGGGCTTGCTCCTCTGGTGTACCACCATAGAGTCCTTTACGATGTGCACTTTCACCAAAGAGCACATTATAGCCCCTTGCGTTACAAATGTCTTCTATTCTATGTAAATCTTCATCGCTTGCACTAGCAGGAGCCATAATACCTATGGTCATCCCAGGCGCTAAGCGCTTTGGTTCAATCCAGTTCATATATCCTCGTAAAATATAACAAAAGACGTACACAATGTGTACGTCTTAAGTGTATCTTATTTGTATGCTTTTTTAAAGTCAACAAGGCCCAATGTAGTCCAGAAATAATTTTGAATACTTCCGTTTGTTACATATGGTTGTGTTGTAAAGTATAATGGCATTACTAGAGCTTCATCAAAAATCATCTTTTCTGCTTGATGCATCAATGCATCGCGTTCAGCCCCATTTGATGTCGTACGAATACGAGCGATTAACTCGTTATAGTCTTCACTATGGTACTGACTATCGTTGTCTTCCGCAGAGAATACTTCTAAGAAGTTTTGTGGATCACTGTAATCCGCAACCCAAGAAGCACGAGCTACTTGGTATTTACCAGCTTCGCGATCAGCTAAGAATACCTTTGTCTCTTGATTTTGTAAGCGCACATCTGCACCAAATGCATTTACCCATGCATCCTGTACAGCTTCAGCAATCGCTTTATGTAATTCGCTTGTGTTATACAAAATCGTAATTGGAGGCAATGGATGATTCTTATCATAGCCAGCTTGTTTCAAGATTTCTTTCGCTTGCTCTACATCTTCGTAAACGAGATAGCTACCAGCTTCACGGAAGTCTTCACGACCGTTGCTTTCAAGCATACCGTATGGAACAAATGCATAAGCAGCCTCTTTACCTCCACGAACAATATTGTTAACGATATTAGCACGGTTGATAACCATGGAGAATGCTTTACGTACTTCAGGGTCTGTGAAAGGTTCTGCTTTCACATTAAATACGTAATAATAGTTACCAAGCATAGGTCCAATATGTAATAGACCAGCCTCTTCTAAGCGTTTTTGATCCGCTACAGGAGGCTCAACAGTCATATCTGCTTCACCACCTTCAACCAATGTAAGGCGTGTGCTTTGGGATTCACTGATAGGCCAATTCATCTTCTCTGTTTTTACAGAGTCCGCATCCCAGTAATCTGAATTCTTAATGAAATCCATTTCCCCATTATGCTTCCAAGATAATAAGCGGTATGGACCATTAGACACAAATGTATCTGCATTAGCAGCCCAGTTTTCATGAGCCTCTACAACCTTTTGACTTACTGGATAGTAACTATGAGATGCTAATAATTTTAAGAAATAGGCGGTTGGATTTTCTAAGGTAACTACCAATGTATCATCATCGATGGCCTTAACACCAACGTCTTCAGCTTTGGCATCACCATTATTAAAGGCTTCGCCATTTTTTAATACATATAACATATATGCATTGTCCGCATGGACTTCAGGGTCTAATACGCGTTTCCAAGCGTATTCAAAATCATGAGCCGTCAAAGGCTCTCCATTGGACCATTTTAAATCTGGTCGCAAATGGAAGGTATACTCGCGACCATCATCAGAAATATCCCAGCTTTTAGCAAGTGCTGCCTCTGGTTCACTTTCATCATTTAAACGAACTAAACCGTCAAATAATTGGAGTTGAACCGTTGCCTCCGGAGAGGTAGTAGACTTTGCTGGATCCAATGTGGATGGTTCCTGCTCAATAACATATCGGATTGTATGCTCATCAATTGGTTGTTCCCCGCGAGGATAACCAAATACAAACAAGAGCACACTCACCCCTAGAGCAAGGACCATGAGTTTTAACAAATTTCGTTTATCCATCATGGCAATGCTTCCTCTACAAATTCTTTCATGATACGCCCTACTCGAGCGCCTAACTCTTTACCTCGGTCATTATCAATATCGCTCATCAAAAGGATAAAGCAAAAATGACCTCTAAACGTTTCCAATATGCCCCCATCATGCTCTACGCGATTAAGGGATCCTGTTTTATGGTGAAAGCGTACATCTTCTCCCCAATAAAATGGCAAAATATCACGGAATTGTTGGCGACCTAAAATGTTCCACATTTCTCGGCCATAAAAATCTCTATCGCGACATTCAAAAATGTGTTTATAGAGACGAGCTAACGCCATAGCAGTCATACGATTATCACGGCCTTCGGCGAGAGCTTCAAAGTCCATCATCATGCGATTAAGTTCTATCTCATCTACACCAAGCTGTTCTGCACGAGCATTGATATTTTCCATTCCAAGAACTGTAATGAGCAAATTTGTTGCAATATTATCGCTGAGAACCATCATAAGACGGCATAACTCAAGATACGTAAAGCTATGCTTTGCTACTAATTCTTGTAGTGCTCCACCACCTTCAACACGAGGTGTTCTAGATAGTGGAACTGTATCATTAAGGTCTAACTGTTCAGTACGAGCTAAATGGAACACATACTCCATGATGAGTACCTTAATCAAACTTGCACTAGAATGTACCGTATCCTCCCCTTTAGAAGCGATAATAATCGGTTCCTCTTCATCGTCAAATTGAAGTACTACATAGGATATTTTTCCTTTTGGTGCAAATTCTTTAATAACTGTATCGAGTTGATGCTCCAAGGACTTGCCAACAAGTAACTTTTCCATACTATTCTCCCATTATATGTGCCAGCATGCGATGCGGCGATCTGCCCAGTCACGTAGAGGTGGACGTTCTGTAAAGCAACGCCCCTCTGCTTCTGGGCAACGACCACTAAACAAACAACCTTTCGGTGGATCTAGTGGATTTGGTGGGTCCCCTTTAAGAGGTGCTCCAATTGGAGCATGTGGTATAACAGGACCATTTAAGGCCGTCAAAGCACGAGTGTAAGGATGTTGTGGGAATTCGTATAAATCCAATGCTGGACCTTCTTCCATAACAGCCCCTAAGTACATAACCACCATGCGATGACTAATGTAGCGCACCATGTTTAAATCATGAGAAATAAAGAGGTACGAAATACCATGTTGTTCTTGTAAACGTTCAAGCAATGTCATAATTTGTACTTGAATCGATACATCTAGTGCTGAAATCGGTTCATCACAGATGATACACTGTGGCTGCATAATAAGAGCCCGTGCAATACCGATACGTTGACGTTGACCACCAGATAATTCATGAGCATAACGCTCACCAAAAGACATGTTCAAACCAACTTGATCAAGCACTTCTTTTACGCGAATAACGCGATCACGAGGTGTATACTTTGGATCTAGCTCCAAAGGTTCCTCTAAAATCGCATTAACCGTAAGACGTGGATTAAGAGATGCATAAGGGTTTTGGAATACCATTTGCATCACAGGATGAACGGCTTTACGATCCACATAAGGATCAATCTGACGACCATTCATATAAATAGAACCTGATGTAGCTTGATGCAAGCCCATCAACATGTAGCCAAATGTGGATTTACCACAACCTGACTCACCTACGATACCGAGGGTTTCCCCTGGCGATTGATATAGGCTCACGCCTTGTACAGCGTGTACCGTGTGTTTTGGCTTAAATAAGCCCCCTGACAGAGTGAACTCTTTAACGAGATTGTCAGTTTCCCATACGTAACTCATTAAAGTCCCTCCAACTTAGCTAACCAACATGTAAATTGGTGACCTTCACCAACATTTGTAACCATAGGAATACGATTACCACAGATACGCATAGCCCACTTACACCGTGGATTAAACGCACAACCTCGTGGTAGATCAAACAGATCTGGTGGTTGACCTTCAACGGCTTTTAACTCACCATGCCATTTACCTTGTGGTAAAGCGAGTAACAAGCCCAATGTGTACGGATGACGAGGTTCATTAAAGATACCTTCTACCGTAGCAGATTCAACACATTTGCCAGCATACATAACCATAACACGGTCGCAAATTTGAGCAATAACGCGGAGGTTATGAGAAATAAAGATAATGCCAATACCAGCTTCTACAGCTAATGTTTGCATAAGGCGCAAGATTTGAGCCTCTGTTGTAATATCTAGAGCCGTTGTCGGTTCATCACAAATCAAAACCTTTGGACGACCAGCGACAGCCATGGCGATACATACGCGTTGACGCATACCACCGCTCAACTCATGAGGATATTGAGATAATCGTCTTTCCGGTGTTGAAAGGCCCATCTTCTTTAATAAGTCGATGGCAATCGCTCGTTCATCATAATCGTCACCATACGCATTGGTACGATGGATAACCTCATACATTTGCTCCCCAATCGTCATGATTGGATTCAAAGATGTCATAGGATCTTGGAATACCATGGCAACAGTAGTACCGCGCAATTCATTCCAATCATCTTCAGTGAATTCGAGGCAATCATTGCCATCTATCATAAATGTATCGGCTTTAATTTTTGTTTTACCATATGGTAGCAATCCCATTAAGGAATTAACTAGTACAGATTTACCACAGCCTGATTCACCAACAATACCTAAAATCTCACCTGGCTGTAAGGAGATATCTTGATTGCGAATAACCCGTAAAGGGCCTTGGAAGGTATCGATCGTAATGGACACATTGCGCACATCAACAATTGCGTTATTCATTATCTATCTCCTTCCTTAGGGTCTAACACATTACGTAAGCCATCGCCAAGGAATGCGAAACCAAGCATGGTAACGCTAATGGCAACAGCAGGGAAAATCAATTGGAATGGATAAGAGCGCATGCTACTAATCCCTTCAGAAGCGAGTACACCCCAGCTCGCCATAGGTGCATTAACACCTAAACCGATGAAACTAAGGAATGCTTCTGTAAAAATAGCCTCTGGGATGGCCAATGTCAATGTAATGATGATTGGTCCCACGCAGTTTGGCAAAATATGACGCAATAAAATGCGATATTTTGGAATCCCCATTGCTTCAGCAGCAATGATGTATTCTTCGTTTTTCACTTTCAAAATTTGGCTACGTACAATACGGGCCATATTGAGCCAATAGGCAATGCCCAATGCTACGAAAATAGATGTTAAGCCAGGGCCTAGTACAACCATCAACAAAATTACGTAAAGTAAAAGTGGAATGCCGTACAAAACATCTACAAGGCCCATCATGATGCGGTCAACCTTGCCACCAAGGTAACCTGCAATACCGCCATAAGTAACGCCGATAACAAGATTGATAAACGCCGCTACAAAACCGATAGTTAAGGAAATACGAGCGCCGTACATAACGCGCGTATAAATATCGCGACCCAATGTATCTGTACCGAACCAATGACTAAAGCTCGGACTTTGGTTCGCATCGATTAGGGATTGGTCCGCATAGGTATACGGCGAAATTAGGGGTCCTAAAATTGCAAGTACAATCATCACTAAGATGATAGTAGCCCCTACTACAGCCAAGCGATTCACCTTAAATCTCGCCCATTTACTAGGACGTTTTATAAAGCTTGTAATTTCTTCTTGAGGAGTTCGTTCAATAGGTAAAAAATCTTCCTTATTCATCTGTCCCCTCCTCTGTCGTAACACGTGGATCAATTAACGGATAAATCATATCCACCAAAATATTAAGAAATACTACAAGCGCACTATAGAAAATCGTAATACCAAGAATAACCGTATAGTCTCGGTTATAAATGGAAGTTACGAAATACTGTCCAAGGCCCGGAATGGCAAAGATTGTTTCTACGATAAAGCTGCCTGTCAAAAGGCTAGCAGCCAACGGTCCCAAGTACGTAATAACTGGCAAAATAGCATTGCCTAATGCATGACGTGTCAAAATAGTCCAAGAGCCCAAGCCTTTGGCGCGAGCTGTACGGATATATTCTTGTTGGTACACATCAAGCAACCCACTGCGCGTTAAGCGTGCAATGAATGCCATAGGTTGTGCTGCTAACGTCAACACTGGTAGAACCATATAAGATGGACCACGCCATAAGGCTACGGGGAACCATCCTAGTTCAAAGCCCACCACATATACAAGAACGGCACCAATAATAAATGTAGGCACGGAAATACCAATGGTAGATAATACGGTAACCGCATAATCAACGATACCATTAGGGCGCATAGCACTAATAGCACCCGCTGCAATACCACCTACTACAGCCACCATTAATGATAATAAACCAAGCTGCGCAGAAATTGGGAATGCATCACTGATAATATCGTTCACACTACGACCTTCATACTTATATGATGGTCCCAAATCGCCGGTAATAACACCACCTAAATAATCACCATACTGTTTCCATACAGGATCATCAAGATGATACTTTGCTTCAATACTTGCTTTTACCTGAGGTGGTAATTTCTTTTCACTTGTAAAAGGTCCCCCCGGTATTGCATGCATTAATGCAAACGTTACGGTAATGATGACCCATAAGATTATGATTGCGCCACCTAGGCGTCGAAATACATACCTTGTCATTGTCACTATCCTCCATAAAAAGTCTATCTGTTTTATTATACTACATTATGAAGTTAATTTCATGAATAACATCATTACATTTACAGAACGCCCTACATAACGTACAATAAAATATATAGTATTTTGGAGGTGTCTATGACAGAAGTACCTAGAGTCTTAACAATTCAAGACATGAGCTCCATCGGCCGTTGTGCCCTAACCGTTATGATTCCAATCATCAGCGCTATGCGTTGCCAAGCGGTTCCATTGGCAACAGCTGTATTGAGTAATCACTTAGAATATCCACACTACGAGTTTGTAGATTTATCGGCACATATGAGAGATTTTATGGACTGCTGGGATAAAAATGAAATCGACTTTCACGCTATTGTAAGTGGTTTCTTGGCATCCCCAGAACAAATTCATCTCGTGGAAGAAGCCATCGATCGTTTCGGTAATAAGGGACAAATGATTATCGTCGATCCAGCTATGGCGGATGATGGTCGCCTCTACTCTATCTATACACCTGATATGGTAGTAGCAATGCGCCAACTTGTTTCCAAAGCGCACATTGTAAAGCCTAATTATACAGAGGCTTGTTTCTTATTAGACATTCCATTCTCTACAGATCCTATTACTGATGATGAATTACGAGATCGATGCAAGAGATTACATCAAATGGGTCCTGATATGGTTATCATGACTAGCGTGCCATCCGAAACACACGCGGTCATCGCCGTTTATGATGGCCCAACGGATTATTTAAAAACATATGATATTCCTCTTATTCCTGTAAAAGCTACAGGAACTGGGGATATCTTTACCGCTGTATTATCCGGTGCAGTAATGAGGGGATATTCACCGTATGATGCGGCAGAGCTGGCAATGAATTTTACTACTAAAGCGATTCAAGCCACAGTAGATACTGTAAAATCTATGAAACAAGGTGTAGCATTTGAGCTAGTCTTGCCAGAATTAACTCAACTATAAGCTAAAAATAAAGGGGAACTTATGGATTTACTCTATGTTGTATTACGAACACTGCTCATATGTACTGTAGGTTTGCTCATCGCATTCCAAGGTCGACGTATGGGCCTATCGATTTTTAATCTAACGGGACGATTAAATCGACTTCAATTTATCATATGCTTTATCGTACTAATGATTTTATTCCACATCGTTCATTACATCGATGATCTATTCTTAGACTTTGTCGTATCCTTACCGGCTTATTGGTTTACACGGGTCATCATATGGATTTTATTAGCAACACTCTTCCCATTGTCCTGCATCTTATTTGGCCGTCGTATTCACGATATCGGCTTTAATGCATGGGCCGGGATTCTCTGGTCAGTAATTATTATTTTCATCAATACTTACTCTGCTGTATCTCCATTCAATTACTTACTGGAACTTTTCGTATGGCTCATCGGCTTCCTCTTCTGGGTATTGCCGGGACAACCGGAACCAAACCAATACGGAAATCCTCCATTTATGCCTGTCAATCGACCAACTTACGAGTCAATGCAACAACCAGGATCTGAATCAGAACGAGAAATTAGAAAAACCGTTCGAAAACGTCGTAAAAAACGGTAAAACATAAAACAAACATAATAAAAAACGTATCTCTATTGATATGTACCCATTTTCCTGGACACATAATATTTACTAGCCTAAACACATGGA
>NZ_UQYC01000015.1 GCF_900545205.1 uncultured Veillonella sp.
TAAGCCGAGTTCTGTTCCGCTTGCGCGGTGACGATTATCTTTCTAGGCGTACAGTCGCCTGCACGCTCGAGCGACACAACCCGGAAGGTAGGCGGGACCACCCTTAACCCTTCCCTATTCGGTCTTGCTCCGGATGGGGTTTACCGAGCCAGCCTGTTACCAGACTGCTGGTGAGCTCTTACCTCACCTTTCCACCCTTACCACTGACGTGGCGGTTTCCTTTTCTATGGCACTTTCCCTAAGGTTACCCTCGCCAGACGTTATCTGGCATCCTGCCCTATGGAGCTCGGACTTTCCTCGAGTCCTATGGACTCGCAACCGTCTTTCATACTTGCTTCAATTCAGTTTATCATAGCTAGCCTATTTGTTGCAAGAAAATGCAATATTATAAGAAAAAGAAATCATTCTGTTCTGTAAAAGCTTTCACAGGAACAGATATATCTTTACTAAGTAAATAGTCACGTAAACCGCTAGCAACAATAGATTCTGTGCCAAAATGACCTGCATCAACTACAAGCAATCCAAGCTCTTTAGCTAATTGTGCATCATGATATTTCACATCGCCTGTAACATATGCGTCTACACGCAGGCGAGCTGCATCCTTAATAAATTCAGCACCGGCACCAGAACATAGTGCTATGGATTGAATTTCTTTAGGTGCTATGCCAGCAAAACGAATATTAGCCTCTGGTAATGCTTCCTGTACCCATTCACGGAATGTATCTAAATCTAAGGCGTTTGGTAATCTACCAATACGACCTAAATATTGAGTCGCCCCTTTCGGCTCAACTAAGGATAGCACCTCATAAGCGGCCTCTTCATAAGGATGTGCATCTTTCATCGCTTCAATGACGTGTTGCAAATGTATACCATCTACCAACGCATTGATTTGTACTTCTGGTACTACTGTCATAGATCCGGCTTCACCAATTACAGGATGAGAGGTATCATTGCCTACAAAGCGACCTTCACCATGAGCACTAAAACTACAGTATTCATAGTTACCAATACGTCCAGCACCAGCATTCCCCATTGCCATTCGAACCGCATCAGCTGCATTTTCAGGTACAAAGGTAGTTATCTTATACAATGCGTCTTCCCCAGTTTTGATAAAGCCTTTAATATCTATAAGACCTAATTGTTCTGCCAACATATCATTCAAGCCACCAGGTGCAATATCAAGATTGGTATGTGCACTGTACACGGCAATATTATGTTGGATTAATTGATTAATCATTCGCCCTTGCGCCGTATCACAAGACAATTGTTTTAAGCCCTTAAAAATCAACGGGTGATGACTAACAATTACATTACAGTCATGTTCAATGGCATATGAAATGGCCTCCTCTGTTACATCTAATGTAGTTAACACACCTGTGACGATAGCATTTCTATCACCCACCATGAGGCCCACATTATCCCAAGATTCTGCATAAGAACGAGGGGCCAATTGTTCCATTAAGGTAATAACTTGTCGAACTGTTGTCATAAAGCTCACTTCTTTCTATCTTCTAAAAGTCCGTGCAGAAATTCTACTTCACGCTCTAAATCCTTATACTTATCTGTATGGCTCAATTGCTCAGTCATACCGTCTAGTGCACATTGTCGTTGATATATTAAGTACTCAATGTATTTCGTCCAAAGTGATGGTCGTTCCTGTTCTAAAAGAGCACCTACAGACCATAATAACGAATCCTCTGGTAATGATTGATAAACATCTACGTATTCAGCCATGCCCGTATACGCTTCTACCTGATCATTACGCACTGCTAAAAATGCAGTGTATAGCTTTCCTGCATCTTCAACGATGATTTCAAGGACGATAACATAGCCCTTTTGTACCATATATTGACGTAATTCTTTTTGTCCATTCTGTGGTTGTAATACGTAGAACTCTAAAGGCTCTGGACCGGCATCTACAATATCGCGCATGAGATATCCACCCATACCACAGCAAATGGCACCATTTAATTCGCCCTTCTCTGTTACCTTTAGACCATCCCCTAATCGACAATCTACTTTAGAAGTTAACCCACAAGATTGAACATATTCTTTTGCAGATTCTAAAGGTCCTTTATGCACGTCGCCAGCAATAACAAATTCAGCACGATTACGGTTGATAAGTTCTACTGCTAAATATCCATGATCAGTACCAATATCAGCTATAGCATGAGCTTTTGGTACGATTGAAAACACCGCCTCTAAGCGATCCATCATAGGTCTAGGTTCCATAATTCCTCTATTACTATATATAAAAATAACCGCCCTTGAATTCTCAAGGACGGTAGATATCAACATAATTGGTGGGCCCACCTGGGATCGAACCAGGGACCGACCGGTTATGAGCCGGTTGCTCTACCCCTGAGCTATAGGCCCACAGTTAGTTTCTAGCTTATTAATTATACCGAATAGCCTAACTATTAGTCAAGATATCTAGTCTACGACTGTTTCATCAACATAAAACGGTGAATCATATTATCTTCGTTAAATACACCCTTTGTAGCTAATGTAGTAGTCTGGCTATCTGTAGATTTAATCCCTCTCGCACTCATACAACTATGAGAAGATGTAATATGAACAATAACATCCTCTGACCCCGTAGCTAGTGAAATAACTTCAGCTATATCTTCTCCAATTTTTTCTTGTAATTGCAATCGTTTGCAACACATTTCAGCAATGCGAGGTATTTTAGATAAGCCAATAACACGACCTTTAGGAATATAGCCAATGCTAATACTCATATCATACATCAAAGCCATATGGTGTTCGCAATGGGAAAAACACGTAATATCCTTTACTACAACCATTTGATTTGTATCAACTTCAAAGGTTTTACCATACATCTCTGCAATCTCAGCATTCGTATACTGAATTCCTTCGTATACCTCTGCCATCATTTGAGCTACGCGCTTAGGCGTTTCTACTAAACCTTCACGATTAGGGTCCTCCCCTAAGGCTTCTAGCAATTGATATACAAGTGATTCTACTTTTTCTGTATCCATATGTTCCCCTTTATATCAAGGTGTCATCATATCATAATGTATCATACTGCATTAGAAAACATTCGATACTCTACCTACACCCTAACTATACTATACACCTTTCGCATCAGGATCCCATACAAATTTATGAATCTGTAATTGGAATCGTACATTTTGTAGATTATGTTCTTTCATATAATCAATAATGGCAGCTGCCTCTATTTTCCCCCACACTGGCGATACATAGATTTGAGCCTTTGTAGGATAGTGATTAATCATACGACGCATACAGTCTAAATCCTCTACGGAACCTACTACAAATTTAATTAAATCCTGCTTCCTAGAAACTTTGAATATATCTAAATTCATAGATTCCTCAGCTAAAGAGGATGGTGTTTTATAATCGTAGGTAAACCACACATTTTCTCGGTGAAAGCTCGGTATAATCGTACCATTTGTTTCAATATTGAAATCGTAAAGACTTTCACTATCTAATACGTCTTGAGCATCTTCAGATACATTATTTTCCGTAGTCGATTTTTTATCAGCACACGGTTTATCCTCTAATTTAGCAGATTTACGACGATTTAATTCATCGATTAGCTCCACTACAGCAGCTTCTTGTAATAGTGGCTCACCACCCGTAATGGTAATTCGATGATTGCCTAAACGTTCAATAACATCAGCCACCTCTCGGACGGTCATGTCTGTGAAAGTACTATCAATACCATAACTATAGGTAGTATCGCAATATGAACAGCGTATATTGCAATCATGAAGGCGTAAGAATGTGGTTAATAGCCCTTGACGACTTCCTTCACCATCAATAGAAGCGAAGATTTCAATCACGTTCATAAATAGCTGTGTTCCCTTCAGACTCTTGAACCTCTACTTTGAAACATTTAGGGCCCAACTCATCAGCAATCCATTTTGCCATGTTTTCAGCAGTAGGATTAATATCGCCTAATACATCATTGATATGACGATGATCTAAGCGGCCATGTATTTTTTCTTTAATAATGGTAAAGTCGATGACCATGCCATTATGGTCTAACTCTTCAGAACGAGCATGAACCGTAATAATCCAATTATGCCCATGAAGATTTTGACATTTACTTGGATAATCTAATTTCAATTGGTGAGATGCACTCACCTCTAATCGTTTTGTAACTGTAAACATTATATCTCCTAAATATTATATGAACTTTAATATATTATATGCACTTTAATATTTGCTATGTATTACATTAAAAGGCTTTAACGTACTCTTATTACTTACGTTTACTATCTTTAATTATATCACAAAAGGGTTGCAACACAGCACAATAGCACTGTATTACAACCCTTAAGAGATTCAACATCTTATAAGAAGTCTTTAATTTTATCCCGTTTACCACGATTGCGCAATTTAGTAAGCGCTTTACCTTCGATTTGACGGATACGTTCACGGGTTACATTGAAATGTTGACCTACTTCTTCCAATGTACGTGGTTTACCATCTTTCAAACCAAAGCGCAAGATCAATACTTGTTGCTCACGGTCAGTTAAGCATGTAAATACATCTTCAATTTGTTCTTGTAATAAGATGTAGCTAGCTGCATCATCTGGAGCAATAGCATCTTGGTCTTCAATGAAGTCTCCTAAGTGAGAGTCTTCCTCTTCACCAATTGGAGTTTCCAATGATACTGGTTCTTGTGCGATTTTTTGAATTTCACGCACACGCTCTACCGTAATCCCCATACCTTCTGCAATTTCCTCTGGTAATGGTTCACGACCTTTATCTTGCAACAATTGTCGGGAAATACGAATCAATTTATTGATTGTTTCTACCATATGTACTGGAATACGAATTGTACGAGCTTGGTCCGCAATAGCACGAGTAATGGCTTGACGAATCCACCATGTAGCATATGTGGAGAATTTATAACCCTTTGTATAGTCGAACTTATCTACAGCTTTAATAAGGCCCAAGTTACCTTCTTGAATCAAGTCCAAGAATAACATACCACGACCTACATAGCGTTTCGCAATACTTACTACTAGGCGCAAGTTAGCATCTACCAATTTTTTCTTAGCCTTTTTGGCAAGTTGAATGTCTTTATATGTAGCATCTTCTGCTGCGCCAGCTTCAATTTGCTTAGCTAAAACAATTTCCTCATCAGCGGAAAGCAATGGAACACGACCGATTTCTTTGAGGTACATACGTACTGGATCATCAATGTTAACGCCAGAGTCTACACTTAAATCGATGGAGATATTCTTTTCACTAGAAGTATCCTCTTCATCCTCTTCTTCTGGCTCTATTGGATTAGCATCAGCGTCCTCACCGTCGATATCAGCCACGACTTCAATATTTAACTTACCAAATGTAGTATAAATATCATCTAATTGTTCTGCAGTAAGATCAGTCTGCTCATGAAGAGCATCTGAAATCTCGGATTGTGTCAACACACCGCTTTTACGGCCTTTTTCAAGAAGTTGTTCAACAATCTCCTCTATTTGACTTTTTTGTACTTTCTTAGCCACAGCGCTCTCCTTTTTACATTATATTACTTAGACCATTCTCTAATTAAGTTCTGTATTTCCTGACACTTATGTAATTCGCTAATAAATGTCGAATCTCCTGCCCGTTTTAGTTGATCCGCCATAATTGAATGCGCTTTATACTGTTCACGCAATGAATGAAGCCTTATCTTGCGGATTAATCCAGGCACTTGCACCTTATATTCATCCTCACTCATAACAACCAATCTAGAGTAAATATCATACTCCGATGGGGATAAAACAGACTGAATGGTAGTATCATCTAGACGACCTTCTTGTTTAAATAAGGTGAATATCTTTTCTATTATACCGCGATATTCAATTTTTTCAAAGTCCTCTAATGGCAAGTAGCTCATCATATGTTGTAACACTTCACCATCTGTAAAGGCTAAGGACAATAATTTCTCTGCATCACCTTTAGGTAAATCCTGTGTTGGCAAAGGTGCAGATGCAGTATCCACTAATTCAATTTGTCCTTTTTTTACATAGTCTCTGAAATATCTAAAGATACTACTATTATCAAGCCACAAAGGTAATGCCAATGTTTTTAATGCATCATCCCGTTGTGTTTGACTATCTATATTAGCAATATACGGGAATACATCAGCCAAAACAGCTTGCTTCCCTTCCGTATCATTTGTATCGTGTTTAATTAGGGACTCACTCAATAAATAATCAAGAGGCTTAACCGCTTTAGCCACTAAATCTTTAAATGCTTGTCCTCCATGATTACGTACATAATCATCTGGATCTTTGCCATCTGGCATAGCGAGGACACGCACCTTGAAGTCCGTATTTTGCAATAATTCTATAGCTCTAGCCGCCGCTTGACGACCTGCTCCATCCATATCATAGGCCAGCACAATTCCATCGGCCTGCCGCATCAAGATATGCCCATGGTCTCGTGTATAAGCTGTCCCCAAAGATGCTACCACATTAGTAACACCATGGTTATGGGCAGATATAACGTCCATATACCCTTCCACAAGGATAGCCTGTCGTTCTTGACGAATGGATTTATAAGCCTTATCAAAGGCAAATAATAGTTTCCCCTTTTCAAAGATGGCTGATTCTGGTGAGTTCAAATATTTTGGCGTACTGTCATCCATGACACGTCCACCAAAGGCAACTACACGACCTTTACCATCCATAATAGGAAACATAATACGGTTTCTAAAGAAATCGTAAAACTGCCCTTTTTGATTTTTACGAACTAGATTTAGCTCCAAGAGAATGGAATCATCAATGCCGCGTTCGTGAAAGGCACGATACAACTTATCCCAACCATCTGGAGCAAAGCCTAATTTAAATTTTTCAATCGTCTCTTTTGTAAGGCCCCGTTTTTTTAAGTAATCAAGGCCAACCTTACCAATCGATGTTTGAGTAAGGCAGTTATGGAAAAATGTAGCCGCTAGTTCTGACGCTTCATATAGTTTTTTCCGTCGTTCGTCTCGAGCTCGTTGTTCTGGTGAAAGCTTAGCCTCTGGCAATGGAATATTAGCGCGATTAGCAAGGCGCTCTAAGACCTCAACAAAGCTTAAATGCTCAAGTTCCATAAGGAATTTAATGACATTTCCCGATGCATGACAGCCAAAACAATAATAAAAGCCCTTTTCAGGGGCAACACTAAAGGACGGCGTCTTTTCATTATGAAATGGACAACAACCCCAATAGTTCTTGCCCCGTTTCTTTAAGGCTACATGCTCAGATATTACAGATACAATATCATTTGCATCTTTGATTTGTTCAATCAATTCATTTTCAAAATATCGGCTCATAGCCAACGCCTCCTTCCCTTATATATATTAATTCGATATACAAATAAAAAATCCTCTATTTGTAAAGTAATTTAATCAATTATCAAGTCGACCGATTTAGTAACTGATACGAATCATAGGAATCACCATCTATTTAGGATCAATACATGGTGATTCCTATACGCCGTATCTTTTAATAGTCTGCGAATAATATTTGATAATAATAGGCTGCAATGAAATCATTGCAGCCTATACTTATCGCTTATAGCATATTATTTTGCGTAATCCACAACGCGAGTTTCACGAATAATTACGACCTTAATTTGGCCTGGATATTCGAGTTCAGACTCGATGCGTTTTACGATATTCCGAACGAGTAATGTAGACTCAGCTTCATCAATCTTATCCGGTTTTACTACAACGCGAATCTCACGACCTGCTTGAATAGCAAAGCATTTTTCAACGCCTTCGAAGGATTCAGCGATTTCTTCCAATTTAGATAAACGTTTCAAGTAGTTTTCTAATGTTTCTCGACGTGCTCCAGGACGAGCCGCAGAGATAGCATCAGCAGCTGCAACTAATACAGCTTCTACAGATTGGAACTCTTCATCACCATGATGAGCGCCAATGCAGTTAATTACTGCTGCGCTTTCACGATATTTACGAGCCACATCAACACCAATTTGAACATGAGAACCCTCAAGTTCACGGTCCAATGCTTTACCAATATCATGGATTAAACCACCTCGTTTAGCCAATGTTACATCACAGCCTAGTTCAGCTGCCATCAAACCTGCTAAATGAGATACTTCAATAGAATGTTTCAAAACGTTTTGACCGTAACTAGTACGATATTTCAAACGGCCTAAAATCTTAACAATTTCAGGATGTAAGCCATGAACATCAGCTTCAAATGTTGCTTGTTCACCAGCTTCTTTAATAGTTTGGTCAACCTCTTTACGAGCTTTACCAACCATTTCTTCAATACGAGCTGGATGGATACGACCATCTACAATCAATTTTTCTAAAGCAATACGAGCCACTTCACGACGAATTGGGTCGAAGCCAGAAAGAATAACTGCTTCTGGTGTGTCATCGATAATCAAGTCAATACCTGTTAATGTTTCGAGTGCGCGAATATTACGGCCCTCACGACCAATAATGCGGCCTTTCATTTCATCATTAGGCAATGCCACTACGGATACGGTAGTTTCCGCTACATGGTCAGCTGCGCAACGTTGGATTGCAGAGGAGATAATTTCTTTTGCTTTTTTCTCCGCATCATCCTTAGCTTGCTGCTCCATTTCCTTAACCATAATTGCCGTTTCATGACGAATCTCTTGTTCTACATTTGTTAACAAGATATTCTTAGCTTCTTCAAATGTCATGCCAGAAATACGTTCTAACTCTGCCATTTGTTTTTCATACAAAGCTTCAATTTTTTCACGGCTTTGGGCTAAGTCAGCTTCTTTGCGATGTAAAGCTTCCTCTTTGTGTTCAATATTGTCTAATTTTTTATCCAAAGATTCTTCTTTTTGAAGAATACGACGTTCCATACGTTGAAGTTCAGAACGGCGATCTTTATTTTCTCGTTCTACATCAGAACGGAGCTTATGAATTTCTTCTTTCGCTTCTAATAAAGCTTCTTTCTTTTTAGACTCAGCTGTGCGCTCACCGTTAGCGATGATGCGTGCAGCCTCTTGTTCAGCTTGATTCAGTTTTCCTTCAGCAATATTTTTTCTAAAAAAATAGCCTGCCCCTAGTCCAATCAGTACCATTACCACTGCAATTAGACAATACTCTAAAATATGTCCCACATCTTCTAAAATCTGTCTCACCTCCTCTTAAATTCTCAAAATCGAGCTTTCATGCTCCTTTTTATGCCCTTCATGCATTAAATTATCATTTAGCCATATCATCATATAAATAAATAAGGCTATTATTAATTTTAGACTTGAAAGCCCTTTCTGTCAAGATTTTACAAGCCTGGTAAGGCCTCAGAAAAAGTACTATCTATTCATAAAAATCATTGCACACAACTTGGATAGTACTCGTTGAAAACCCTCTATATTTGAGAAAATTAAATACTTTTACACGAGGAGTGTCTTCTTCATTGAGAATAGAGCCAAATTTTTTCTCCACTACGCGATAAGCAGCTTTCACTTCATCATAATTAGAGATTTCCTGAGGCACTGTAAGACCTCGCAGCTTCATCTTTTGCTTAATCATATACGCACCGTATTTTTGTTCTTTCATCAAGTACGTCAATACTTGCTCAGATAAGCGTTCATCATTGATGTAATCATAGTCTCTAAGACGTTCAAGGACCCGCTCAATGATTGGGTCCTCAATTTGTTTACGTCTCATTTTTTGTGTCAGTTCATAGGAACTAAGAAATCGTTGAGCTAGGAAGCGATACGCTTGATCCATAGCAGCTTGCATCGTTTCGTCACTCATGATTATACTTCTTCAGTTACTTCTTCACCGATTACATCAATTTCTTCTGTACCAACAGCTAATGTATCGCGAATAATACGATCGATTTCATCAGCAATTTGTGGGTTATCTAACAAATATTGTTTAGCGGCTTCTTTACCTTGGCCCATGCGTTCACCGTTATAGGAATACCATGCACCAGATTTATTGATAATTTCCATATTTGTGCCAATATCGATAAGTGTACCAGCTTTGGAGATACCTTCACCGTACATCAAATCAAACTCAGCTGTTTTGAATGGAGGTGCTACTTTATTTTTAACAACTTTAACTTTAGTGCGAGCACCAACATTTTCGTTATTAGCTTTAATTAATTCACCCTTACGAACATCAAGACGTACGGAGGAATAGAATTTCAACGCACGACCACCTGTTGTAGTTTCAGGATTACCAAACATTACGCCTACTTTTTCACGCAATTGGTTGATAAAGATAACAACAGTTTTAGATTTGCTGATGATACCAGTCAATTTACGCAATGCTTTACTCATCAAACGAGCTTGGAGACCTACGTGAGCATCGCCCATTTCACCGTCGATTTCTGCTTTAGGAACCAAGGCTGCAACGGAGTCAACTACGACGATATCTACAGCACCACTGCGAACAAGGGCTTCTGTAATTTCAAGAGCTTGTTCACCATTATCTGGTTGAGAAATCAACAAGTTATTGATATCTACGCCCAAATTACGAGCATATACAGGATCCATTGCATGCTCCGCATCAATAAAAGCTGCAATGCCACCTTGTTTTTGCGCTTCTGCTACAGCGTGAAGAGCTACTGTTGTTTTACCAGAGGATTCTGGACCGTAGATTTCAATTACACGGCCACGAGGGAACCCACCTACGCCAACAGCGATATCGATTGCAAGAGAACCAGAGGAGATAACCTCTACGTTCATGCGATCTGCTGCTTCACCAAGACGCATAATAGCGCCTTTACCAAAGTCTTTTTCAATTTGTTTTAACGCGTTATCCAACGCTGCTTGTCTGCCATCTACAGCCATTATTTTATTTCCCCTTTTCTGTTATATAAGTATACACATAATATAGTGCTAGCTCTGCTGCACTTTGTCGAATATCTTCGCGATTACCAATTAAATTAGCCTTGTGAGCCACTGTTCCATGAGGTCCGGTAACCCCAAACCATACAAGACCAACGGGCTTTTCAGGACTACCACCGCCAGGACCAGCTATACCAGTCGTAGAAACGGCATATGTTGTTTGACCAACAGTTCGTGCCCCCTCGGCCATAGCCTTAGCAACTTGCTCACTAACGGCCCCATAGGTATCTAACATATCTTGAGGTACACCTAACACACGATGTTTGACATCATTGCTATAGGAAATAACACCGCCCATATAGTATTCACTGCTACCACTGACATTAGTCAATAACTTACCAACTAAGCCAGAGGTACAAGATTCAGCAGTACTAATCGTACTATGTTCCTCTAGTAAAGCACGCCCCAGAGTTTCCTCCATGGAAATAGATAAATCGCGACCTACCCGAGAGTCTAACCGTTCTCGAATGATAGCATCCCAAGGATTTAGAAGCTCATGTGCAGCCTCTAAGGTATCAGCCTTAGCCGTAATGCGCACCTCAATATAGCCTTTTTTGATTAATAACGCTATAGTCGGATTTGATTGATTCTTAATGAGATCCATTAAGGTATTTTCCAAATCGATTTCGCGAATATCATATACACCATATCGATAAGAGGTAACCACACCTTGTGAACCAAAGCGCTCATACAAATATGGAACTACACTATCTTGGAACATTCCCTTCATTTCACCAGGAGGTCCTGGCAAAAGAATATATGTAGTATCGCCATCTTCAACGACAACACCTGGTGCTACACCTACCGGATTATGTAGTACCTTTGCACCTTCTGGCAATTGTGCTTCTCGACGACTTGCATCAGGCACAGTACGTTTTACACGTTGGAAAAATTTTTCAACCTCATCCATCGCCTCTTGATTAAATATAATCTTTCGGTCCACAGAATCGGCCAATACATTCCGTGTAATATCCCCTTGCGTTGGTCCTAATCCGCCAGTACTAATAACGATGTCCGCTCTAGTGCTAGCTAATTGAAAGAGCTCTGCCATGCGCTTTGGATTATCTCCTACTACCGATTGATGAGCAATAGTATATCCTAATTTATTTAATTCTTGTGCTAACCAAGATACATTAGTGTTAACTGTATCACCTAGCAATAACTCTGAACCTGTAGAAATGAGTTCTACAATCATCAGATCACCTCCACAATCGAATGTATCGAGCTGTGTTTTATTCTACAACCGTAGCTACTACGTCGTAAGCAAAGCCTTGCTCTACTTGTACCTTAAGAATATCTCCAGGTTGAATCTCTTCTCCGCAGTCTTCAATGTACATATTACCGTCTACATCAGGTGCTTGAGATTTTAAGCGTCCTTTAGCGAGTAATGTACCATTCTCACCTTCCTCGATTTCTTCTACCATTGCATAGTCAATAGTACCTTCTAAATCGCGGTTATTTTCTTCAGAAATAGCGGCTTGGATGGACATGAGAATATGATAACGCTCTTCTTTTACCTCTTCTGGCACTTGGTCTTCACGCGCACCAGCTGGTGTACCTTCCTCTTGAGAATAAGTAAATACGCCCATATTATCAAATTTGATTTCTTTTACAAAGTCGCAAAGTTCTTCAAATTGCTCATCTGTTTCACCAGGGAAGCCAACGATAATAGATGTACGCAATGTAATATGTGTAGGAGCATTTCTAATTTTCTTAAGCAACCGTTCAATATCATTACGATCATCTCGACGATTCATTTGTTTTAAAATATCGTTATTAACATGTTGTAATGGGATATCTACATATTTACAAAGTTTTGGCTCATTAACGATAAGATCTAACAATTCATCGGAGAAGAATGTTGGATATAGGTATAACATACGAATCCATTCGATTCCATCTACCGTAGTTAACTCCTTAAGCAATGTAGTCAACAAAGGCTTGCCATCGTTAAGGTCAATACCATAACTAGTTGTATCTTGAGCAATCAGAACAACTTCCTTAACACCTGCTGCAGCTAATCGTTCCACTTCGGCCTTAATAGACTCGATAGTACGACTGCGGAATGCACCGCGCACCTTTGGAATAATGCAGAAGGTACAACCGTTGTTACAGCCTTCCGCAATTTTTACATACGCACTGTAACGAGGTGTTGTTTGAATACGAGGCATGCGTTCATCATAGATATTTGTAATATTTTCCATGATACAACTACGATTGCCATGCTCAATAGCATCAACAGCAACCATGATTTGGTCCCATGCACCTGTACCGATCAAAGCATCAATTTCAGGGATTTCTTTGAATAGCTCATCCTGATATTGTTGGCTTAAGCAACCTGCTACAATAAGGCCTTTACATGTACCATCTTCTTTATATTGAGCTACCTCAAGAATGGTATTGATAGACTCCGCTTTGGCTTTCTCAATAAAAGTACAGGTATTTACGACGATAAGATCTGCTTCGCTTAGGTCCTCTGTAATCGTATAGCCATTATCTTTCAATAAGCCTAACATTACCTCTGTATCTACTAAGTTTTTAGCACAACCTAGGCTAACATATCCTAATTTCTTACCCATTCTATATCCTTTCTTAACAAGATTATTTTCAATTTACTACCTTAATAGGATCTATATAACTGAGTTATTCCTTACGGAAACGCACTTGGCTAACCCAGTGATTTAGTAATAATTTTTTACCATCAATGGTGTAACCGCCATTTACAGGCCATAAAATTAGCTCATGTCCCAATGAGTCTTTTGGCTCATCCATTTCTGGGTTTGTAAATATATAGGTGAAGTTATTTTCAACCATATACTTTGCAGTCTTTGTAGATAACAACCAATTAATAAATTCAACGCTATCTGCTTTATGTTTTGAATTTTTTAATACAGCAGCGCCAGTTACATAATAAGATGTTCCATCTGTTGGGTATATAACCTTAATCGGATATCCATGACGAGTATATTGGGCCGCATCAGACAAATTACCAATGCCGATATTAGACTCTCCTAACGCAGTTAAGCGAACTGGAGTAGACAAGAACTTGGCATGTTGTATTATATGTGGCTTTAAGCTATATAAATAGTTCAGTGCCTCAGGCTCGCCTCTATATTCCACCATGTTATATAACAAATTAGCTGCATTTTGGGATGCTACAAAATCGGTCATCACAATAGACCAATCACCTTGTTTGCCCAATGTATCCCAAGTAGTAATATATTTACCTATCCCATTGTAGAAGGTATCATTTTGAACAAATACAATAGGATCATACCAAAGACCTACCCAATACCCATTTATATCTTTTAGATTATCACGTACTTCGTCAATTCTCTCATTAACGATAGGTGCATATTTCCCTGCATTTGCCCCTACAACGAGATTATCTTCAGAGGTAAGTACCAGATCACCAGATGTATCAGCTACATTTGAAGCCGCCCGTTGAGCCATTTGCTCTTCTGTAAGAGGCATAACTGTAACTTTTACATTTTTCTCCTCTTCATAACGATCGGCAAGCAATGTAGTTATATTGTTCGGCAAGTCTGTATAAACTGTAATCTCACCACGAACAGGTTCTTTTGCATGTTCTAACTGTTCTTGATGGTAAAAGTTTACGCCATAGGTTAACATTCCTATAACAAATAGGGCTAAAACGCCCGGAGCAATCCACCGTTTCATATATGCCTCCTATAAGACATAAAGTATTCCCAAACCAGAATAGACAAAGCTATTCTCCATTATTAACGACTACCACGTCCTCGATTACTATTAGATGGGCGACTTTTGGTCATGCCATTACGAGAGGGTCTACCCTTACTACTTTTCTCACTAGACTGACGTCCGTTGCGACGATCATTATTCTTCCCACTATTACGAGAACCACTAGATTGACTAGGACGATTAGTCCGACCAATTGGGCGTGGTGGAATCAAACATTCAGGTCCAAACCCTATCAAGTCACGTCGATTAGCTTCAATGAGCGCCTCTTTTACAAGGTCATAATTTTCAATATTTTTATATTGCATTAAGGCCCGCTGCTTAGCTTTATCTCTACCTTTTTTTGCAACATATACAGGTTTTCCATCCAGTGGGTTAATGCCCGTATAGTACATACATGTCGATAAGCTCCCCGGCGTAGGAATAAAGTCTTGCACTTGTTCTGGATACATATGTTGATCACGTAAGAACTCAGCTAATTCAATAGCATCTTCCAAGGCACAACCTGGATGAGAGCTCATAAAATATGGTACTAAATATTGCTTCTTACCAAGCTTTTTATTGGCCTCTTCAAACCAAGATTTAAAGATGAGGAACTCTTCCTTACCAGCTTTGCCCATCATATTGGTAACGCGTTTAGAAACATGTTCTGGCGCTACTTTTAATTGTCCACTTACATGAAATTCACAAAGCTCTCGTACGAAGTCTTTATTGTTATCTGCTAGAACATAGTCATAGCGCAAACCAGAGCGAACAAATACCTTTTTTACCCCTTTTAGCTTACGTAATTTACGGAGTAGTGCAATATAATCATCATGATTTGTATTAAGATTTTCACAAGGCTCTGGAGCCGCACAGGTACGACCTTTACAAGCGCCATATACAGCTTGTTTATCACATGCTAAATGACGGAAGTTTGCCGTAGGGCCCCCAACATCGTGAATATAGCCCTTAAAATTATCCATCTCAATCATAGTTTGAGCTTCGTCAATTAAAGACTCATGACTACGATTTTGGATGATACGACCTTGATGATTGGTAATGGCACAGAATGAACAGCTACCAAAGCATCCGCGTTGACTAACAAGGCTAAATTGTACTTCACTTAACGCTGGTACGCCACCTTTATCATCGTATTTAGGATGCCACTTACGTGTATATGGCAAGTTATATACACCATCCATTTCCTCCTGAGTCAAAGGCAAAGCAGGCGTATTTTGAATAAGATATCTGTCCCCATGCTTTTGGACTACCATACGACCATAAAATGGGTCTTGTTCATCATATTGAATACGAAATGCATCAGCAAAGGCCATCTTATCGGCTTTAATTTCCTCAAAAGACGGGCATTCAACATAATCTATAGTAGGAATTTCCTTTGCCATATAACAAATACCGCGAATAGATGGCAAGGACTCTTTAAAGCGACCTTGATCTAGAGCATCTGCTAATTCCACAATTTGAAGTTCACCCATACCATAAACAAGTACATCAGCCTTAGAATCAACTAAGATAGAGCGACGTACAGTATCTGACCAATAGTCATAATGACCAAATCGGCGCAAGGATGCCTCTATACCACCGATAATAAGCGGCACATCACTATATGCCTCTTTCATGCGGTTCGCATATACCAAGGTAGCCCGATCTGGACGATGACCAGATTCACCTCCGGGAGAATAATCATCTTGACGGCGAATCTTCTTTGCGGCTGTAAATTTATTGAGCATTGAGTCTAGATTCCCTGCTGTAACAAGGGACGCTAGACGCGGTTTACCTAGTTTTTTGAAAGCCTCTACATCATTCCAATCTGGTTGATCTATAATGCCTACACGATAGCCTTTGGACTCTAGGTACCGTCCGATAACGGCAGGAGCAAAGGACGGATGGTCTACATAGGCGTCCCCACTGATGAGGACAAAGTCTAATTCGGCCCAGCCACGTTCCTTCATATCCGAAGGTTCTGTTACTAAAAATCTATCCATCGATTGAGTAAATGCCTTTCTTTCCTTTAATCAGAAAAGGAATAACCATAGTAAAAATAATGCCATACAGAATAAAATTATGCCTAAAATAATACGTTCTTGAACGATAGAACGTTGACGTTTACGTTGACGCGTTTCTAAGGACATACGCTTTTTAGATGTTTGATATTCAACGAATTCACTTTGCACCAAATTTGGTGTCGCTTGCGCTTTCTGCCGTGTAACAGAACGCAAAGAAAACGTATCTATATCACCTACCTGACTTTGATAAGCTTTCACCAAGCGATCACCATCAAGATCTAAATAATTACCGTAATTACGAATGAAGCCTTTTACGTAGACCTGACCAGGAATGATGTCATACTTACCATCTTCGATAGCTTCCAAATAGGTTGTCTTAATGTGAAGTACTTGCTCCACATCTTTAAAGGTTAGATTACGTCTTACCCGTTCACGTCGTAATTCTTCGCCTAATTCAGCCATTTTCGTTCCTTTCTAACTCTACATACTACTCAATCGTAATCATTCAATTATTGTTCATCATTGGAGTCCGAGAAATAGCGAGCCTTTGCTTGTTCAGGGCTCATTAAAATTTCTCGAGCTTTACTGCCCATGCTAGGGCCAACGATTTTAAGATCTTCCATCGTATCTACAAGACGAGCCGCGCGAGTATAACCTATGCGGAATCGACGTTGCAACATGGATACAGAAGCTTGACCAGATTCCATTACAAGATTAACAGCACGCTCTAATAATTCATCACGGTAAATATCATTTTCTTCAGATGATTCTTTCTCTGTTTCCTTTTCAGCCTCTTGCGTAACAGTATCATCATATTCTGGTTCTCGTTGAGCTTTTACAAATTCCACAAGATGTTCCACTTCATCATCAGAGATGAATGCACCTTGTACACGAATTGGTTTATTCGCCCCGATTGGAGCAAACAACATATCACCTTTACCAAGTAATTTTTCTGCCCCTGCCATATCGAGGATGGTACGGGAGTCAATTTGAGAACCTACGGCAAAGGAAATACGGCTCGGTACATTGGCCTTAATAGAACCAGTAATAACATTAACAGATGGACGTTGTGTAGCAAGTACCATATGAATACCCGCAGCACGCGCCATTTGTGCTAAGCGGCTAATAGATTCTTCAATATCATCAGGAGCTGTCATCATAAGGTCAGCTAACTCATCGATGATTAATACAATCAACGGCATAGCCGCCTTAGGATGCGCTTCGTTATAACTCTTGATATCACGCTTACCAGATGCTGCAAAGGCTTTATAGCGAGCCTCCATTTCACGAACGGCCCAACGCAATACAGCAGCTGCTTTTTTCATGTCTGTTACAACTGGCGCCATCAAATGAGGAATGCCGTTATAAATAGACAATTCAACCATCTTAGGGTCGATTAATAATAACTTGACCTCTTCCGGTTTACGACTAAAGAGAATACTGGAAATCAACGTATTAACACATACAGACTTACCAGAACCCGTAGTACCAGCTACGAGCAAGTGAGGCATCTTCGCAAGGTCTGTAATAACAGGTTTCCCTGCAATATCTTTACCAAGACCAACAGGAATGCCACCACGCGCATCCTTGAAGTCACTGCAATCAAGAACATCGCGCAAATGCACGGCCTCTGTTGTCTTATTAGGAACCTCAATACCAATAGCGGATTTACCAGGAATTGGAGCCTCCATACGAATATGTTGAGCCGCTAAATTAAGGGCAATATCATCTGTTAAATTAACGATCCGGCTAACCTTCACACCTGGTGCAGGTTCAATTTCATAACGTGTAACAGTTGGGCCTTGCGTTGCATTAACGACCTTAGCAGTAATGCCAAAGTTGCTCAATACATTTTCAAGCATTATTGCATTTTGTGCTACTTCTTCACCATTGCTTTGACTCCCCTTCCCTTTCGCCAAAATATCAAGGCTTGGGAAATGGTAAGGTCTATCATAGGTACGGTGAATTTGACCCTCTTTAGACACTGCCACTTGTGCGGTATCTTCTGTAGTACTAATGGTAGACGGTACTTGCAAGCTCATGCCATTCATACCTGCACCAGCACTTACAGAACTTGCAGCAGCACCTGTTCCAGGTACAGCAGAAGCTATCGCAGCGTGATTAGTTTCTAACGGACCAATCGTTGTATTTTGATATGTGAACTCCGGATGTTCCACATGAGTATTGTCTACTGATTCAGAATCATCTGTATACCCTTCATCTGGAGTATATGTATAATCCTCATCTGGAACATATACATAATCATCACCTGTAGATCTACTAGCATCAGAGAATTGATCGAAATCATCTGCATCATAAGACTTAGCATCACCAGAAGCTTCAGAAATATTCGCCAATTGTTCCGCTGCTCGATTGCGGGCCTCTATCTCAGCTAATTCTTTCCAAGATGTAGGAGCCTTTGGTGTTTCCACAGTTGTCACTGTGTCTACCATAGGTTCATGGTCTACAACCGTACTAGGTTCAACATTATCTCTATCGGTAGCTATGCCGCGTTTTTCCAATGTATCTAGCGCTTGATCGGCAGCATCAGCAAAGCGTGTATCCTTTTCCCTGTTATACGCTTTACGTTGCTCTGCTGCTTCTTTTCGTTGTTCGTTCCAGTCTTCAAAGACCTCTTTAGCTACAGCCACCTTTTCAGCAGCCACTTCTTTAGCTACATCTAATCCTACTTGAGTTTTATCCGCCGCTTTTTGCAAGCCACTGCGCAAGGATAAACGGGTAATTAGAATACCAAAGGCAAGTAATAAGAACACATCTAAAATGATAGCCCCTAGTTCACCTAATAATGTGCGAAGGAATGTAGCGATGGCGCCACCTACAACACCACCTTGATTAGCCAATTGCGTTGTGATAAGTTCCTGCCCCTCAGGAACGCGCCACAATGGAACGAGAGCTAGCAAAAATAGGAAGAACAAGGTCATTACAACGCCTCGTTTAGTAATGGAAATAAATGTTCCCTTATATAATAATCTCCAACCTACCCAGAAAACACACAAACAAGGAATAATCCCACCTAGGCCGAAGCCGTAGCGGAATATACCTGTTAAGATTTCACCGACAAGACCGAGTTCAAAGCCAAAGAATCCGAGCAGGGAAATAACTGCAAAGGCAATGATAATTAAACCTTTAACTTCGCTACGCAAGGAAAATCCTTGAGATTTAGTTTGCTGTTTTGTACTTGTTCGCTTTCGTCGTGTATTGCGTTTTTTGGTGGAAGTTTTTTCTTCTGCCATAAATCTATACAAACCCCTTACTTATATAACATTACAGTAAATTAACTAATCATTATATTATAGCATATATCGAAGTATTTAGTTAACTTTTACGCCGTTCCTCCCAGTCACGAAGTAACTGTTCTTCTTTCCCTCTCTTAATACCATTGTAGTATGTAGCATCTACAAGAGGTGTTGGTAAATACTGCTGCTTTACATAGCCATTTGGATAGTTATGAGCATATTTATAAGTGTTCCCATGGCCTAGTTTGCTAGCCCCACTATAATGACTATCTTTTAAATGATCTGGCACCTGTCCACAATCCTTGTGGCGCACATCCGCAATGGCTGCATCAATTGCCATATAAGCAGAATTACTTTTAGGCGCTAAGGCTACATAGCAAGCCGCCTCAGATAATATAATGCGCGCTTCAGGGAAGCCTACCATATGAGCGGCTTGAGCTGCTGCATTGGCGAGAATCAGAGCTTGCGGATCTGCTAGGCCTACATCCTCAGCAGCACAAATTACGATACGACGAGCGATAAAGTTAGGGTCCTCGCCAGCTTCAATCATACGTGCCAAGTAGTGCATCGTCGCTTGCACATCAGAACCACGCATACTTTTAATAAACGCAGAAATCGTATCGTAGTGGCTATCACCTTTTTTGTCGTATGTATAAATACGGCGGCCAACGACCTTTTCAAGGACCTCTATAGTAATAGCCCCTTCATCGGGTACCATTGCTGCCGCCTGCTCTAAAATATTTAAAGCCATACGCCCATCGCCATTGACGAAAATCCCTACATCTTCAAGAACTTCATCTGTCACCTGTAGATGACGTTTACCAAGGCCCACCTCTTCATCTGTAATAGCACGGCGCAAAATTTGGCCTATAGCCTTTGGTGTAAGCGCTTCTAGTGTAATTAACCTTAGACGAGATAAAAGCGGTCTATTTACCTCAAAAAATGGATTTTCTGTGGTAGCGCCAATGAGGATGATTGTACCATCCTCTACACAAGGTAATAACACATCTTGTTGGCTTTTATTAAAGCGATGAATCTCATCGAGGAATAAAATGGTTCGTTGTTGTAAAGATCGCACCCGCTTACGAGCATCCTCTATGATATTACGCAGCTCACCTATGCCCGCATTAGTAGCATTTAAATTTACAAAATGGCTATTGCTAACCTTCGCAATAATACCTGCCAGTGTAGTTTTACCCGTTCCACAAGGGCCATAAAAAAGCATAGATGGAATTGTATCCTTTTCAACCATGGCGCGCAAGAAAGTCCCCTTCCCTACCGCTTTTTCTTGACCATATAAATGGTCTAATGTGGTAGGACGCATACGCACCGGTAACGGTTCATACGTATTGGTAGGCGTCATATCAAATAAACTATCCATTCTATCACCTCAATCCATAACATCTTATCTATTAACTCTAAAGTTTTATTAATCGTACAGTCCAGTAAATTGTATTCATTAAGAATATAATTTATAGATCAATAGCCTATAATAACGATATTGGCTGGTCTTTTCTATATATAGTATATGACATTACATGCCATTTTTACACGCAAAAAAGCCCCACCATGCCGTAATGTACCGCGTTTTGATCCTGCTTAGGGCAGGTGGGTGTCCTCCTCATCCTTCAGTTGTCCCGTAAGGGCGTAACGTTCAGACGAGAGTTCGGACTCCCGAAGTAAATGTGTTGGCTCAAAACTGCGATATCACACGCACATGGCAGGGATATCTTATACATAAATAGTATCAGAAAGATTCGTAATTAACAAGTCTTGACATTTCAAATTTAATCAATTCTTGCCTATGTTTTTACACCAAAGATTGCTCTTCTTCTTCCTCGATATCTGGTTTAATATGCAACTCTTTTAATTGCTTAGGTTCTACTTCAGATGGAGCTTGGCTCATTACATCAGAAGCAGATTGAGTTTTAGGGAATGCGATTACGTCGCGGATAGATTGACGTTTTGCCATCAACATAACAAGACGATCAAGGCCGAATGCACAACCAGCATGAGGAGGTGCACCGTATTGGAATGCATCAAGCATGAAGCCGAATTTAGATTTAGCTTCTTCTTCAGATAAACCAATAGCTTTGAATACTTTTTCTTGTACATCGGATTGGTAAATACGCAAGGAACCGCCACCGATTTCAACACCGTTCAATACCATATCGTAAGCAATCGCTTTTACGCTGCCAGGATCAGATTCCAATTTATCAAGATCTTCATGACGAGGCATTGTGAACGGATGGTGCATTGCAACATAACGTTTTTCATCTTCGTTATATTCGAACATAGGGAAATCAGTTACCCATGTGAATGCCAATTTATCTTGGTCAATCATGTTCATGCGGCGTGCCATTTCAAGGCGCAATTCACCTAATGCACGTGCTACAGTTGCAGGTTTATCAGCAATCATCAATACAAGGTCGCCACCTTTAGCGCCCATTTTTTCACCGATATTGCGGATTGTATCTTCACCTAAGAACTTCATGATTTGAGATTTAATAGAACCATCTTCATTGAAGCAAGCCCATGCAAGACCTTTCGCACCGTAGCGGTTTACATATTCAACAAGGTCATCAAGTTCACGACGTGGAATACCAGCATCGCCAGGTACAACGATACCTTTAACTACACCACCGTTATCGATTACAGAGCGGAATACTTTAAACTCTGTATCTTTTACAAGATCAGTTACATCAGTAAAGGCCATATCGAAACGAAGATCTGGTTTATCAGAACCGTATTTATCCATTGCTTCATCCCATGTAATACGAGGCATAGGCAATGGAATTTCTTTGCCCAATGCAGTTTTGAATACATGAGCAATCATTTCTTCAAGCATGGAGTAAATGTCTTCTTCATCTACGAAGGACATTTCCAAGTCGAGCTGAGTGAACTCAGGTTGACGGTCTGCACGCAAATCTTCATCGCGGAAGCAACGAACGATTTGGAAGTATTTTTCATAACCAGCAACCATCAAGATTTGTTTGAAAATTTGTGGAGATTGTGGCAATGCATAGAATGTACCAGCATTTACACGAGAAGGTACTAAATAGTCACGAGCGCCTTCTGGTGTAGATTTAGTAAGCATTGGAGTTTCAATTTCCAAGAAATCGCGGCTATCGAAGAAGTCGCGCATTGCTTTCGTTACTTTATGACGCAAAATCAAGTTGCGTTGCATTTCTGGACGACGTAAGTCAAGGTAACGATATTTCAAACGAATATTTTCATCTACATCGATATCATCTTGGATATAGAATGGAGGAGTTTTAGCGGAGTTTAATACGCGCAACTCTTCACAGTACATTTCATATGCACCTGTTGGAAGATTTGGATTGATAGCTGCTTCATCACGTTTTGTAATTTTACCACGTACGCAAAGTACATATTCGTTACGAACATCTTCTGCTTTGTGGAAAGATTCTACGTTATGGTCTGGAGACGCTACTACTTGTACTACGCCAGAACGATCGCGTAAATCCAAGAAAATCAAACCACCGTGGTCACGACGACGTTCAACCCAACCACATAATACGACCTCTTTACCTACCTCTTGTTCAGAGATGGTGCCACAACCGTGCGTACGGTGTAAGCCTTGCATTGTTTCCATTCTAATTGTCATCCTTTCACCAAAGAAGTTATACGTTCAGAAACTGTATCAAGTGGTACAGTTTCTTGTTCACTAGTTTCCATGAATCGGATTATGGCTTCCCCACGAGCCAATTCATCATCACCCAATATGATAACATATTTTGCATTAATTTTGTTAGCATATTTTAATTGTGCCTTCATACTCTTGCCCTGTCCGTCCATTTCAACGGATACATATGCATCATGTAATGCTTGGCAAATTTTGAAAGCCTCTACCTTAGCCGCATCACCAAGAGCCACTACAAATGCAGATGGTTCAACAGTTGGTTCAGGCAACAAGTTTTGTTTTTCAAGGGCTAATAGCAAACGCTCCATGCCCATAGCAAAGCCAATTGCTGGCGTATGAGGACCATCAAGTTCCTCTACAAGGCCATCGTAACGACCACCACCTGCTACGGCACTTTGTGCGCCTAATGGAGTATATTGTACTTCGAATGCTGTCTTTGTGTAATAATCTAGACCACGTACAAGGCGAGGATTTAATGTATATTGCACATTAGCAGCCGTTAAATATGTTTTTAATTCTTCAAAGTGATCATGACACTCTTCACATAAATGTTCGTGAATTTCAGGAGCACCTACGGACAAGGATTTACATATTTCATTTTTGCAATCCAAGATACGCAAAGGATTTTTATATAAACGTTCTTGGCAATCACTGCATAATTGTTCTTTTTTAGGTTCAAAGAATTCAATTAATTTTTCACGATATACAGGGCGGCATGTTGGGCAACCTACAGAGTTCACCTCTACATTGAGGTCCTTAAGGCCAAAGTCTTTCAACAATTGTACAACCATGCAGATAACTTCACTATCTACAACTGGAGATTGAGAACCTAATACCTCTGCCCCAAATTGGTGAAATTGACGGTAACGTCCAGCTTGTGGTTTATCATGACGGAACATAGGCCCCATGTAATACCATTTTGTTAGACCTTCTTTACCGTATACTTTATTTTCTAAGTATGCACGTACAGCAGAAGCCGTATTTTCAGGACGCAATGTGAAGCTAGAGCCACCGTCATCGCCTGTAGTAAATGTATACATTTCCTTTTGTACTACATCTGTAGTTTCACCGATACCGCGCAAGAATAATTTAGTATCTTCAAAGGCAGGTGTGCGAATTTCATTGAACCCGTATACTTTACAAATTTCACGCATACGTTGTTCAATATAGTGCCAATTTATCATTTGCTCTGGCAAAAAATCTTGTGTACCTCTTGGTTTTCTAATAGCCATTACACAACCTCCCAAAATTTCTCACAAATTCTATGTCGTTTCTCTAATAGTGCATCTATCGTTGCGTGATAAACATCAACATCCTTTGGCATGTGCTGTTTCAATTGACGATATTCAGGAGCTCGCATCCACTTAGATGAGCTACCTGGCCCCATGGATAGAATGCTTTGTCGCTCTTCCATGATCTGAATATTATATTCGCACGCTTTACCGGGCAAGGTATAGCCAATATTCTCTAACTGCCCTCTCATATATTGTTGGCGATATAGATAATATGGCACATAGCCAGCTGCTTCAAGACGCTCTTTACCATATTGTACCATTTCTGCTACGAGATGTTCTTCAGGAATATCATCTTGCATATTTAAATCATACAATGGGCTACCACGTTTTAATGCTAACGTATGAATTGTAACATTTTCCGGCAGATTTTGACATACATAATCCATATTCTCTATCATGTTTTGCATCGTTTGATTTGGTAGACCGGCAATAAAATCCATATTTACCGCTAACGACGTATTATGTTTGACATATTGTAACAACTCATCAATATCACGTGCACTACGTCCACGCCCTATGCGACGTAAAATATCATCTTGCATCGTTTGTGGGTTAATACTGATACGATTGACACCTAAATCAAGCATAGATCGTAACTTTGTAGGATTAACAGAATCCGGTCGCCCCGCTTCTACAGTAAACTCATGACCGTCAGGAACAAGTATAGATAGCTGTTTCAGAACTTGGTGAAAGTCTTCGTCCCCTAGCACCGTCGGTGTACCGCCCCCCATATAGAGGGTATCTACCGTTAAGCCATAAGATTCAACAATAGTTTTCATATCCTCTATGTCCCGGCCTAAGGCAGTTAAAAATTGGCTTTTACCATCATAGTCCTGATAGAGTCCATACGGAAAGGAGCAGTAAACACAACGAGTATCGCAAAATGGAATACCACAATAGAGACTCACCTTTTTATCGTCTGTATCAGCTAAAAACGGACGTTGGTATTCACCTATAGCTCCTAAAGTGGCAAGTTTTTCCATAGACACAGAAAACTCGTCCCTAATGTGACGAGTTGCTGTGTGGACAGAGCCATATGTATCTATATATTTATGTAGCAGCTTTGTAGGGCGTACACCGACCATAGTCCCCCATGGTGCATCAACTGGCAAGCCTTGATATTCACGCAAATAGCTTAACAAAGCTTGCCCTATTTGACGTCGTCCCATAGAGGAAACGGGGCCTTCAAAAGTCTGAACCGTGTCACCAATGGTAACTGTTAAGGTATACAATCCATCGACTTCGTGAGCTTTAAGGATAACATCTGGATGCACCTTGTCAGAAAACAGACCTGCAGCACCACAATTATGGGCCACTACAGAACCAAGCGGTAATGGTCCCGTATATAGATATCCATTAAGCATGGTGATGAGCCATACGTTCTAATTTTTCAAGTTCTGCTTCAGACATATGATTTTGGCAGTCGCTGCAATAACCATATACTTTCAATTGATGGTCGATAGTGCGGAAGTTCAATTTTTTAGCGATAATGGACTCTAATGTTTCAAGCATATCGTCTTCAAACTCGGATACTTTTCCACATTTAACGCAGATCAAATGATGATGGAAATGAGCGAACTCTTCATCATTTAATTCGTAACGGTTACGACCATCGCCGAAATCAAGACGTTTCAACAAATCAAGTTCAGTGAAGAGATCAAGTGTTCTGTAAATAGTAGCCAAGCCGATATCAGGAGCCACTTCTTTTACAAGTACATATACGTCTTCTGCACTTAAATGATTTTCATCAGCATCGATGAAGGCTTGTAAAATTGTTTGACGTTGTGTAGTCAATTTGTATTTTTTGTCTTTAATGCGTTCTTTTAATTTTTCTAATGTTGTATTCATGATAACTATCCCCTTTACTTCTTACAAAATTTTATAAAACTTACGCCCCAACGAATGGATTGTATTGTTTTTCATAACCTATATTTGTTTCCGGCCCATGACCAGGATACACCATAGTATTATCAGGCAACTTATAGAGCTGCGTTTTAATGGATTCCATTAACGTCTCATAAGAACCATTTGGAAAATCTGTACGTCCTACGGAATCTCTAAATAGTGTATCGCCTACAAATACAAGGCCTTCCATATAATAACATACCCCACCTGGCGTATGACCTGGCGTTTCAAGTACTTCAAGGTCAATAGCGCCACATGTAATATGGTCACCTTGCTTAACCTCGATGATATCAGCATTTACCTTAATGGGTGTAGAATTGCTATACGCACTAAGGTTGAGCTCAGGGTCAGCCAAATACGGTACATCACCCTTTTGAATATATACAGGCACATGATATGTATCTACAATATCTTGAACGCCACCAATATGATCACCATGACCATGGGTTAACAAAATCGCCTTTGGTTTTAAATCATGTTTCTTTAAAGACTCTAATACTTCAGCAGTAGCAGGATCAATAATGAAAGCTTCTCCTACCTCTTTATCTCCGATAACATAACAGTTAGTCCCTAATGGACCTAATGGCATGCGCATAAGCACTAATTGTTGTTCACTCATTAAGCCCCTCCTTTACTACGTTGTACCGTATATACTTCACGAATACGACGCAACTTAGTCATAACAAAATCAAGTTGTGAAATATCTCGGATATCAACAACTACATTGATACTTACGGTTTTAGTATCTTCTTGAACCTTTGCATTGATGTTTGTAATGGTGATTTTCAATTCTGAAAGTACAGCCATAACCTCCATCAACAGACCATTTCGATCATAAGCTTGGATATCGATGCCTACGTGGAAAGATTCACCAGAGGAACCATCCCAGGAGACTTCAATCATACGCTCTAAATCTTCTGGCGTATGGCCTAAGCTCGTACAATCGGAGCGATGGATGGATACACCACGACCACGCGTGATATAACCGATGATATCATCACCAGGAACTGGGCTACAGCACTTCGCCATACGTACCATGACACCAGCTTCCCCTTTTACAAGAACGCCCGTACCATTTTTGGTCGTTTTTGGCCCTTGAGCTTTTAACTTCTCAATGATTTGTTCAGTGCTGCGCTTAGACTCTTCTGCTTCTTTAGATTTTTTATAAAGTTCAATTAACCGCAAGAGAACAGTGCTGACAGGAATACCACCATAGCCACAAGCAGCAAACATTTCCTCTTCAGTACCTGCTTTCAGCTGTTTTGTAACTTGTTGGAGACGATTATCAGCGATTAATTCTTTCCAACTATAGTTTAATCGTTTTGCTTCTTTTTCAAGTGCTTCTAGGCCTTTTTCAATATTTTCAGCTTTATTTTCACGCTTGAACCAGTTGCGAATTTTGCTCTTACTTTCAGAAGAGCCTACGATATTAAGCCAATCAAGACTTGGGCGACCTGTTTTAGATGTAATAATATCTACAATATCGCCATTTTGTAAGGTGTAATCTAGCGGTACAATTTTACCGTTTACCTTAGCCCCTACACAGCGATGACCAACATCGGTATGAACGCGGTACGCAAAATCAAGTGGAACCGAACCGATAGGCAATTTAACAACATCGCCTTTTGGTGTGAATACAAATACCTCACCAGAGAAAACGTCTAGTTTTAACGCATTAACTAGTTCTGTTGGATTACTTGTATCTTGCCATTCAAGGACTTGGCGTAACCAGGCAACCTTTTGGTCGAAATCCTTATCGCCATTTTTATTGCCTTCTTTATAGCGCCAATGAGCCGCAACACCATACTCAGATACACGGTGCATTTCCCATGTACGAATTTGGATTTCTACAGGTTGCCCCATGGTACCGATAACCGTTGTATGCAAGGATTGATACATATTAGATTTCGGCATGGAAATGTAATCCTTGAAACGATACGGCAATGGTTTCCACAAGCTATGTGCAATACCTAGAACGGCATAGCAATCTGGAATTGTATCAACGATAACACGAACAGCGAGCAAGTCATAAATTTGAGATAAATCACGATTGTCCTTTTTCATCTTCTTGTAAATGCTGTAGAAGTGTTTTGGACGACCTTTAATATCTGCCTTAATATGAGCTTCCCCTAACGCTTTTGTAAGTTGGCTCATCGTATCATTTACAATGTCCTCACGAGCTTGGCGTTTTTGTTTCATTTGATCTACAAGATCATAATATTTTTCCGGCTCTAAATAGCGGAATGATAAATCTTCTAGTTCCCATTTCACATTGAAGATACCAAGGCGATGTGCTAAAGGAGCAAAGATTTCTAATGTTTCCTTTGCAATGCGCTTTTGTTTATCGCTACGCATATGCTTTAAGGTACGCATATTATGTAAGCGGTCACCTAATTTAATAACAACGACGCGCACATCCTTCGCCATAGCTAGAATCATCTTCCGATAATTTTCCATTTGGCGATCTTCTTTTGTTTCATATTGGAATTGGTTTAATTT
>NZ_UQYC01000016.1 GCF_900545205.1 uncultured Veillonella sp.
CATAGTCCCAGATTTGAATTTTTTGAATTTCATGGGATGTACGGAAACCGTCAAAGAAGTTGATGAACGGTACACGAGTTTTAATAGCTGTCAAGTGAGCTACTGCAGACAAGTCCATTACTTCTTGTACGGAGGATTCAGCAAGCATAGCGCAGCCAGCTGCACGAGCAGCCATTACGTCTTGATGGTCACCGAAGATAGCCAAAGCGTGTGCAGCCAATGCACGAGCAGCTACTTGGAATACACCTGGAAGTAATTCGCCTGCTACTTTGTATAAGTTAGGAAGCATCAATAACAAACCTTGGGAAGATGTGAAAGTTGTTGTTAATGCACCAGCTTGTAAAGAACCGTGAGTTGCGGCAGCAGCACCTGCTTCAGATTGCATTTCTACAACTTGAACAGTGTTGCCGAAGATGTTTTTACGACCAGACGCAGCCCATTCGTCAATGTGTTCTGGCATTGGGGAAGATGGAGTGATTGGGTAAATCGCAGCAACTTCTGTAAAACCATAAGAAACGTGAGCAGCCGCTTGGTTGCCGTCCATAGTTTTAAATTTACGACTCATGTGATTATTGCCTCCTTAAGCATTTAGCAAAAATAGAACACTTGCTTAATCTATCATTATGTTTAGGAATAACAACCATTACAAACTTGCGCACATGAAAAAATAATGCAATAATATATATGTTATATATAATATGGCATTATGTGTGAACATACTTTTGTATTGGGCACAACCATAATTCCTAATATCATAACTTGATATAGCCCTATATGCACATTATAACGTGCTGGGCCCTATCAACGCAACACATACAGTGACTGTCGCTTTGCCAATATTGCTATCCATGCTTTACATAAAGTAATAGCTAATTGCGTTATAGTAATAACTATTCTCATTTAGCATAGGTCACTTCCCATAACCAGATTTTATTTTTAGGGGGTTAATTATGGATTTTCATCATTTGAAATACTTCGTTGAAGTAGCTGATCAAAAAAGCTTTAGTAAAGCTGCGCGGAATTTGCACATCTCCCAATCCGCTATCAGCCGTACTATTAAAGCTTTAGAAGACGAACTTGGTGTTGTTCTCTTCATGCGTAATGCTAAATCTGTAGAACTTACTGATGGGGGTACCATCTTCTTAACCCACGCAAAACGCGTAGTATTCATGTTTGAACATCTAAAAACTGATTTTGAAAACGAGTTTCGTTTGGAGCAAGGTTCCATTAGAATTGGTATTCCACCAATTACCGATGCACCTATCTTCGCTCAGCTTTTAGGGGAGTTCAAAAAAGTATATCCACAAATTGAATTAGAACTTTATGAACAAGGTTCTAAAAAAGTTGAGATTAGTGTTCAAGAAGGCTTGATTGATATTGGTATCATTTGTACGAAACCAAATCCAAAAGAATTTGAGTCATTCTACCTCACTAGTGATCCTCTTTCCGTTATCGTTCCAAAATCTAGCCCTCTTGCGAAAGAAAAAGAAATTCGTTTAGAAATGCTAGCTGATGAGTCTTTCGTATTGCACAAAGACGACTTTAATTTGCATGACGAAATCATCAAAGCTTGTAAACATACAGGTTTTCAACCTCATATCGTATTTGAAACAAGCCAACGTGATCTTATGTTGCAAACAGTTAGTGCAGACCTTGCCATCGCATTGTTACCATCTCGCCTCTGCCCTGAGGTAGGTGAAAATACAGAGGTTGGTTCCAAGGTTGTTGTACGTCCACTTGTACCAGAAATCATTCATACACTTTATGTTATTTGGAAAAAAGGTCATTACCTCTCCCATGCTTCTCGCTTGTGGTTAGACTTTGTAAATTCCAAATTACCATTACCTGGATTACAACTCGAGGATCGTCAATAATGAATAAACCATCTGGGCTCGCATCTAAATTGCGGGCCCTTTTGAAAGCTAAAGAAACACCCATGTGGGGCGTTATTATCGTGCTGGTAATTGTTATAATCTTCCAGCAAATACAAATTTCAGAACTACAATGGCGTGTCGATGAAGACCACGATGGTTCTTCCGTTGATAGTGTAGCTGGTCGCCTTTACATCCTAGAAGGGATGGCTAATAAACATAGCGACCAACTGGATAATATCTTTAAAGACATTCGCCAATTACAAAACGACGGTGCCAAGTACGACTGGGAACTGAAACAATTACAATGGTTACACCCAGAGCTTAAAGTGCGACCACCAGAAGCTAACCCTTCCCCGTTCAAATCCACAGATCTAAACCTCGATATGAACCCTGGGAAAGTACCGGATGTAAAAAAATAAATAAAAGCCAGATACAATACATACTAAAAAGTATTTACATTGTATCTGGCTTTTTATTATATCTGCCTTAATCCGTTTGAACTACAGTAATAGCTTTTATCTTTTTATCAAGAGGAATGTACTTATATAAACTGAAATTCTTATTATAGGATTTTTCCCATTCACTCACAACAGAGTAGTGCCTATGATGGAAATTACCTTTATCATCTATATAAAGAAAGAGATCTTTTTGAGCCATAACACCAAAGCCCATAGCATCCAAAGTGTACCCCTTATGAACACCATCATTTGTATTTAAATAATCTCGTAACTCTGCTTCACGAGATGTATCAACCCAGCCTAATTCCAATACTCTACTAACTAACGTATCTTCAGCAGCCTTATAAGCTTTATTTGCAGCTATAAGTCCCTTATCTGGAAAACCTTGAACATCCTCTTGATATCCAAAGGCTGTCACAACTATGAGTTTTCCCGTTCCATACTGATTCTCATAAGAAATAATCGGATCTGCTACTGTAATAGCTTTCTCTACAAAAGGATTCCATAATATTGAATCAATATAATGCTCTTGAGTTTTATACTCTACAATATATTTAGTCTCACCTACATCATTACCGGTCGGTTTTATTTTAACATTACCATCGTCATGAGTAAGAATATTAAAATCCACATAATATGCTGATACATAGTAATTGCCTAATATAGGCTTCAATTGACTCTGTAAGTTATCTATCGTCTTATGTTGTTCTAAATCACCAATATATTTAGCGCGTCCTAAATTCTTAACAGCTGTCTCCCATGAATCATAAGGACCTGAAACTTTAACAATGTCACGGTTGTACACTGCAATTTTCTCAAAAGCAGCTCTACCTTCACCCGTCGGATCATGTAATGATATCGCATTTACAGATACGCCTAGTGTAAAAGTTGTTAATACGGCCACTAAAAATAACTTTCTATACATATTGTCCTCTCTTAATTTTATCCTGTAGATTCTATTACTTTTATTATACATAAAACAACATCATTACTAAAGAAAAAGAGCTATACCTCATACATTCGCTACAATGTGAATGCATTAGAGATATAGCTCGTTTCAATTTGTAATTTTCATATGTTAATAACAATTGTCATAACTTGTAAATTACATAATTTATGAAGTTATACTTAGTCTTCTTTGTGTTCCATAGATTTAGGTAATGTCAAGATTAGTAGACCTGCTAGGAACATACAAGCCCCCATTACATAGTAACCGTAAGTAAAGCTACCAGTGTGACCATTGATGAATCCAAGCATGTATGGTCCTACCCAACCACCCATATTACCAGAGGAGTTAATAAGGCCCATCGCCCCTGCCGCAGCAGCGCCAGATAAGAAGGTTGTTGGCATGGTCCACCATACACCCATACCACCGTAAACACCTACAGCAGTTAAGCAGATAAAGAATAAGCTAATTTCTGGGGATGAACTATGTGGTGTTGCCAAGAAACCAATTGTACCAATGAACAATGTAGTAGCAACGTGCCAACGTTTTTCGTTGCGCTTTTCAGAGGAATAACCACAATATACTTGCACGAGTAATGCAGCAGACATCGGAATAGCAATAGACCATGCTACTACACTTGGCGGCCAACCAGATAAGCTTTTAAGAACTTGAGGCATCCAGAAGCTAAAGCCCCAGAAACCAATAACCCATAAGAAGTAAATTAACGCTAAACGTAATACTTTTGGATCTTTTAAAGCTTGCCATGTAGTATATTTCTTTACAGCTTGCTTTTGTTGTTCTTCTTTTTCAAGTTCAGCCTTGATATAGGCTTTTTCTGTATCAGTTACCCAAGATGCATGGTCTGGACGTTCTTTCATCCAGAACGCAAAAATGAAAGCAAAGATAACAGCTGGAATAGCTTCAACGATGAAGAGTGTACGCCACCCATGAAGACCAAAGAATGTTGTATCCAGTAAGATACCTGCCAATGGACCACCAATGATATTAGAGAACAATAAAGATGTTAACATCAAGGAGATTGCCTTTGCACGTTCCTTTGGCAAAAACCAATTTGGAATGAGTAACGAATAAATTACAGGATATAAAGAGGCTTCACATAGACCAAGAAGGAATCGATAAATATAAAACTCCAACTCTGTGGTCATCGTTGTCATAAGAATACATACTAGACCCCAACTAAACATAATACGTGCTACCCAATGCATAGCATTACAGCGAGCAGCGATTAGAGATGCAGGGACTTCAAATAAAACATAGCCTATAAAGAAGATACCGGCGCCCATACCAAATACCTCTGGTGTCAACCATGGTAAATTCTCCTTCATGGTCAAGCCAGCATAGGCAATATTTACACGGTCCAAAAAGGCAATAATAGAAACAATAAATAATGGCAAGACTACGTGTAGCATACGACGCTTCGTAAAGTCTTTAAAATCAATAACCCCACTTTGAGGCTCTGGTGTAGATGAGTTCATATAATTCCTTTCTACTACTTAAGATATTACATACCTTATTATCTTAAGTAAACAAAAGTCCTCTGTCAATGGAATTATATAGAATATAGAAATAACAAATAAGAATAGCAAAATCAAAATGATGACATATAAAAATAAAAAAGTATATTCATTAGGAATAACTGTATAAAATAAAAGCACTTTATAGTATAACGCTGTCTCTATTACAAGATAACAAAATACTATAAAGTGCTTTCATATTAATTAGTATTAACAGGGTCATAATCAGCAGGTACAGGAGCAACGATACTCACAAAGATAACATCTTCTGTTCCAGTATTTTTTGCGCCATGACATTCACCCTTTTTAGATACTATAACTTGTCCCTTTGTAAAAGGCACCTCTGTATCAGGCGTTGGATAAAATACCCCCTTACCTTGCAATATAACCCATATATCATCAGAGTTATGATGGTAATGCTTTGGTAAGGTTTGCCCAGGTTTAATAACCCATACTGAGCCACCTGTGGAATCAGTTTGATAAAATGGAGTCCTAACAGCTTTCTCCAAACTTTCAACTTTCACAAGTTCCATGTCAAAAATACGTTGATTACTCATAATGCTCACACCTTTCATCGATTAACAACTAACGAGTACCCGATGCATATTCTCCCATATTAATATCTATAACAGTTCGAACAGGTTGAATTAAGGAGTCCTCATACTGAACCGCCCATTTAATATCTGGATTCATATCTCCATTTTCTAAGCCTGCAATCGTTTGCCCGTCATCAATAGGATTATCGTGCTCAAAGATATAATACAATACACTATACGCATGATTTACAATTTCATCGGGGTTCATACCGTGAAAGTGATACTGCAAATCAGGGTAGAATAAGGTGTTCATACCTATCGTATCAACCATCATGTCATCTGTGCCTTGAATGCTAAAATATCGCACATTTACGGCATAATAAATAAAACGTGTTACAGCTTTATCAGGATGATTTTCAATGGTTTCTCGACTTAAGAACTTACGAGATGGACCAAAGACAACGGCCTTACAGGATGGATATAACTCTAACAACGCATCTACATATTTCACGAGCATATCAGCTCGTTCTTTAGGTTCTAAACCCGAAGCTAACATGTCTGTAGCAAATACTCTATATTGGCACTCATCTAGCAAGTCATCTACATTTGGACAATCCCAAACCTGACTACGTGTAAAATCATCTAGTACAGGTTTGTCGATTTTTTCACAATTCGTCACCATCAAGGTTGGTGAAATATCTGCATCGTTATCCTCGTAATGAACCTTATAATTCTGAGGTGCAAAACCAGCAGATTCAACGCCATAACTAAAGCAATCAACAGGACCTAAATGCTTTGTGAATACCTCTACCATTGTATCTCGATTAGGCATATCACACTGCTTTGGCATTAATAACTCAACGAAAAACAAACCGCCAGGGCGAACAGAGTTATCTGTTAGATCTTGTTTAAATACTTGAGTCATACACGCTCTCCTAAATTAAAACATAATGTAAAATATATCTTTCACTTTATAGTATATCAGATGTTTATAAGTACTACAATTACGTAACCACTGTTTCATAAATAATAAATAATCTATATTTCTACTACATGTTAGCGTAATATCGATATACTGTGGCATCACGATTATATAATCTAAAGATAATGACTCATACTCAAGTTCAAACGTCTTATTATTCTCCAAGGTTTGTAGAAATCGCGCATATAAATAATCAATACTTTCAGAATGATTACCAAGTTTGCAATTTCCCATATCAAATAGGTTACGATAGGAAGTGTCCCCTGGTAGCACAGACATCCAATCTAAAGCATATTCTGATACACCGAACACCGTTTTTTCAGGATTAGGTCCATCTAAATCATCCTGTAACCAAGCAGATATTATTTGGTACATATTTAGTGTTTCATATTCGCTTACATCACTATAAAACTCACTTAGCCCCTCTAGGTCAATCTCTAACTTAGCAATACAACGATACATAGAAACTACCTCCTAAAGATCTCCAATCTTCTTATAGTAAAAGTATAACTATATCTATGTACCATTTTTATCTCATTAAGTTTTGACCCTGTATCTAAAATTAACACTAAATCATTTATAACTACAAAAAGACCCTCTCCATAAGTCCGAGAACTATGGAGAGGGTCTTTATATTATCTAATCAGCATAGGATGATGAGCCGATGGCCTACCTGTTACGGTTTCCCTCGAACTCTCAGCACTACTTAATTATAGAGGTTTACGAACCACGTCAAGAATGGAGCCATCGCGGTATTCAACGATTGCGATGATGTCTTCGTCTTTATCAGATACAGGAATATCTTGTGGTTTACCTACTAAATCAAATGCTAATTGTTGTAATTCTTCAATTGTGAAGATAGGCAAGTTGCTATCTTTGAAGCGTTCAATTAAATCAGTACGAGCTGGATTGATTGCGATACCGTATTCAGTAACAAGTACGTCAACGGAGGAGCCTGGTGTAATTACAGTAGCTACTTTATCACGGATCATTGGTAAGCGACCACGAATCAATGGGCAAGTAATAACTGTGCATTTAGCACCTGCTGCTGTATCGGAGTGACCGCCGGAAGCGCCCATCAATACACCGTTGGAGTCAGTCATTACGTTTACGTTGAAATCAAGGTCGATTTCAGTAGCACCAAGGAATACTACGTCTAGGTAGTTTGTAGTGCAGTCAGTCCATGGGTTAGCGTACATGGAAGCAGACATTTCGATGTGTGCAGGGTTTTTATCCAAAGATGCTGCTGCAGTAGTATCGAATGTTTGAGTATCGTAAATGGCACGGATTAAGCCTTCTTCAAGCATACCAGTCAAGATACCAGTAGCACCACCGATAGCGAAGCCACCTACTTCACCGCGTTTGCGAAGTTTTTCAGCAATGAATTTCGCTACAGTCAATGGAGCACCACCAGCGCCCAATTGGAATACGAAGCCATCTTTAATGATGCCAGCTTGGTCAAGGAATTCACCAGCTAATTCAGCAATTTTAATTTGGATAGGGTTTTTAGTGAAACCTACCGCACCAGAAGCAATACCTTCTGGATCACCAATGCTTTCAACCTCAACAACATAATCTACGTCAGTTTGAGGGATTGCATAGTTGTGTACATAGTCAACTAAGTTATCAGTGATGATAACAGTTGTATCTGCATAATGGGAGTCAACTTTAGCATAACCAAGAGCACCACATGCGGATTTGCCCATACGACCAGTAGCATTACCACGTGGGTCAGCTGTAGGAGCGCCCATGAAAGCTACGTCGATATGAACTTCGCCAGATTCGATAGCACGTGCACGGCCACCGTGGGAACGAATCACTACAGGGCGTTTCAATACGCCTGGGTTTTGAGTCAAGAATTTACCAAGACGATCGCGCAAGCCAGATGTTTCAATAGCTGTTACAGTACCATCTTGGATCATTTCTACCAAGAATTCATGGCATGGGGACAAGGAAGAAGACGCAATTGTAATGTCTTTAATGCCTTTTGCTTGAACGCGTTCCATAACCATTTTCATTACATAGTCGCCATTGCGCAAGTGATGATGGAAGGACAATGTCATACCATCTTTTACGCCAGCTTTTTCGATAGCTTCATCAATAGAAGCAAGTACTTTATTAGTACCAACACGACTCATGTGTACAGGTTTACCTGCGCGATGAGCTTTAGGTTCAATAGCGAATTCACCTTGATATACTTCACGACCTTCTAGTGCTGGGATATTTGTTGGGATATCGCGACCTACTTTATTTAACATCGTATTCTGCTCCTTCCTCTAATTCAACTTTAATGCCTGCTGCACGCGCTTTATCAACAACGCGTTGTGCACGAACTACGATAGGACCATCGATCATTTTACCATCTACAGAGATTACGCCTTTATTGTTGCGCAATGCATCTGCATAGCTGTTCAATACCTTAACGGAATGAGCGATTTCTTTTTCGTCAGGAGTGAATACTTCGTGGATAATTTTAATTTGGCTTGGGTGGATACAAGATTTGCCATCGTAACCCAACGCTTTAATGAATTCAACTTCTTCGCGGAAACCTTGAGGGTCTTTCACGTCGGAGAATACAGTGTCAATTACGCGGATACCTGCTTCACGTGCGGCATGAAGAATTGTTTGACGAGCGAATAACAATTCTACAGCTGGTTTATGTTTACCTGTACGAAGGTCAGCACGATAGTCTTCAGCACCAAGAGCGATAGCTACTACGCGAGGACCGTGGCAAATTTCACGAACATTGTACAAGCCACGAACAGATTCGATAGCTACGATAATGTTGATTGTGCCTTCTGGCCAGCCATTAGCTTTTTCTACTTCTTCAATTTTCTTCGCTACGATTTCAACTTCAGATACATCTTCAGTTTTAGGTAAACGAATCATATCAGGTTTAGCTGGAACGATTACATCAAGGTCGTCATAGCCGTAAGGAGTTTGTGTAGGATGGTTGATACGAACAACTGTTTCTGCACGGAATTTACGAGATTTCAAAGCTTCTGCAGTTAAAAGACGAGCTGTATCTTTTTCTGTTACAGGAACGGAGTCTTCGATATCGATCATGATGGAGTCAGAACCGTGAATATCAGCACTGTTAATCATTTTAGGTGTATTACCAGGTACGAACATCATGGAACGAGACAAACGTTTTTTAGCAGCCTCTGTTAATGGATTTGTTTTAACTTCTGGGAATGTTTTATCGTTAGCCATTATGCTTTGCTCCCCCTTTCCAATGCGCCTAATACGCGAGCTTTAATTGTGTAATCCCAAGCATTTTTATCTTGTACGATTACTTTTACGCCGTCAAAACCAGCTTCTTTAACTGTGTTTAAAACAACGGATTTAATTTGGTCGCCGTATTGACGGATAACTTTGGATGTTAATTCAATTTCGATACCGCTAGCAATCGGTTCAACCGTTACTAATGCATCATTTTTTTCGTCGAAGCCAGCTTGTGCAGCTTTTACTAATTGTGCCATGTTGCATCCTTTCACTAAAAAATATATCAAATGGCAAAGACCAGACGTGTCGCGAATGTCTGGTCCGTGCCGTTAAAACCATGTTGATTATAAAATTATATGGTGATTAAATCATACCGATGAAAGTCCACCAAGGGATACCTACTACAAAGAGTAGAATCCAACTCAATACTGCTAAGATTGCACCAGCAGTCCACCAATCTTTCAAGTTATTGTAACCTGCAGAGTAGATGATTGGACCAGGAGATGCACCGTAGTGAGTTACAAGACCACCAAATGCATTTGTTGCAAGCAATACTAAACCAAACATAACAGGGTTAACACCAGCGGCCATACCTACAGTCAAGAATACTGGTAGCATAGATGCAATATAGGCAGTACTGGAAGCGAATAAGTAACGAATGACAACACTAATAGCAGAAAGAATTAATACAACTACGAGTGGAGACACATCAAGTGCCAAGTTTGCTTGCATATATGCTGCAAGCCAAGCGAAGAATTTAGCTTTTGTTAAAGCAGTGGATAAACCAAGGATAGCACCGAACCAGATGAATGTATTCCAAACAGCTTTTGTTTGAACCATGTCATCCCAAGTGATGATACCAGCAAAGAACACAACAGTCATAGCAACTAATGCTACTGCTGTTGGGCTCAAATCAAAACCGATGGAAGGCAATGCCCAACCGATAAGAGCAAGAATAAATACAACTGCCAAGATTTTTTCAGACATTTTCATAGGTCCTAATTTAGCAAGACCGTCAGCAGCCAATTTCTTATTGTCAATTTTTACTGCTTCAGGACGGTCGATCCAGTAACCTACAAGTGGAACGAAAATCAACATTACAAGACCAGGAAGAGCTAAAGCCAAAGCCCATTGAGCCCAAGTCATGTTTAGACCAGTGATTTTAGTAACAAAGTCCAAAGCCAACACGTTAGGAGCCATAGCTGTTAAGAACATGAAGGATGTAATTTTTGTTACGAAATAGCCATTCATCAAGATGAAGGAACCACCGCGTTTTGCTGTATCACCAGGATAAGAACCGATGGATTCAGCGATGGATAGATTGATTGGATATACAATACCAGCCGCACGTGCTGTGTTAGAAGGTGTCGCTGGAGATAATACTAAATCAAGAAGTGCTGTTACATAGCCAAGACGTAATACAGTAGAACCAAATGCATTAATCAAATGGTACGCAACGCGGTGACCAAGACCAGTTTTACCAAAGGCAACACTCAAGGAGAACGCAGCGATGATCATCCACAATGCCGTGGAGCCATAACCTACCAAGATATCTTTTGCATTGTCTAAGAATAATGCAGAAGCAGATAATACAGCTAATAAAATAATTTGAATTGGGTATGGTTTTAAAATCAAACCTACGATACCTGCAATGTAGAAGCCTAAGAGGCGCCACGCTTCCGCAGAGAGCCCTTCTGGTGGAGTTGTAAACCAGAGGATAATTGGAATTAGCACGATAAGTGCTAGTTTTAAGAATTTTTCCATGTTTATTCCTTTCTTAAAAACATAGGCATGTATATCATCCTAACACTCCCCTAAAGATTCGTGATACGCGACTATCATCTATTGAACTCTAGGAGTCTTTGTCTACACTCATTATATATGCTTAAAAGAATTATGAATAATAGATTACCTTTATAGGGGTTATAAAAACTTTTATATCTACCAATCATACTTTTTATGCATTTTGAGCATAGATTTACAGCCCCAAATGAAAAAAATGCATGTATACGTCCCCAAAGGGGGTATACATGCACTTACATGGTACTGCCTTGCTCTTTCGAGACACTTTCATTATGAGCTATTATATCGAAAAAGTCCAATACTGAAATAGCATGGATAAACAGTGATACAATCTCATAGATTCTCTTTATCTCAAGGATTCTTATGCTTTATATTCTCTAAAAATACTATCATCTACAACAGTGTGTTCTTTGTAGTAATTACGGACATACTCGATAAAGGTCTTTACTACTACTAGATTTTCCGCATCCTTTGTGTACACCATGTTCGTATCGCGACTGATGTACTCACCATCTTTACTACGCAATGGACTCACATAGATATCTCTATCCTTACAAGATCCAAGCCCCATATAAGTTAAGATAGACCAGCCAAGACCGGCGCGCACAAAGTGACGGCACGTACTCATAGAATTTACATCCATCGCAACACTCGGTGGTTCTTCAAAATGCTCAGCACACCACGTTTCAATAATATTTGCTACAGATGCATCTGTTTGGTATTTAATGAATGGTACCTTCTCTAACGACTCAGGTGGTACTAATTCTTTATAAACCAAACAATACGGTTCCTCCAATAGTAATTCAGATTTACCAGATACTTCATAGCCACCACGAGCAAAGGCAACCATACAGTCACCAGAATTAAACATTTTTACTACTTGATGGCTGAAAGCAGTTTTAACTTGAATATGCACATCAGGGTATTGTTCCCGGAAGGATTTCAATAAGGCTGGTAATTCATAGTCTGCAAAATTGATGGATGATGCGATTTTTAAGGTCCCTTGAATCTTACCAGAAGCGGAATTCATAGCATTTTCTAAGGCCTCTTGATCCTGCATCATTCTTTTACAGTAGTCATAAAAAATTTCGCCTTGTGCTGTAAGAGCAATCCCTTCAGCAGTTCGCAACAACAGAGAATGGCCCAAGGCTTTTTCCATATGGCGCAACCGATAACTCAACGCCGGTTGTGATAAAAATAATTTTTCTGCAGCCCTTGTAATATTCCCTTCATCCACAACGGTTACAAAGGTTTGCCATTCTCTATTATCCATACAATCTCCTTTTATCGCTTATTACCAAAGATGCGCAATAAGGATAAGAATAAGTTAATGAAATCTAAGTATAGGCTCAAAGCACCTGTGATTTCAATGCGGTCTAAAATGGTTTCATCCTCCAAGAGCGCCACTTGTGTCACATTGTTTTTAATGCGGTTCACATCGATAGCTGTAAAGATGGAGAATACTACAACCCCTACATAACCTAGAACTAAGCTAACAGTGTCACTAAAGCCACTAAGTACAGCCCAGTTAAAATAACGAGCCCCTATCATCACAAAAGATACGATGATCATACCAAGTAAGGCAGCCATTACATATGGGGTTAGGGATGACAAATTACGTTTCGTAGTAGCCCCTACGATAGCAAAGCCGATGAAGAACGCTAACGTGCCGATTAACGCGGGAATAACTACTTCAAATACATTATATCTCAAGGATATAAGTGTCAATGTAAGACCATTCAATGCACTGTAGAGGAAGAACATGCCTTTTAAAGTCATAACATTGGCAGTATACGCACGAGCACTAAATAGGAATACTACGCCTAGTTCAACTAATAGAATAATATTAAAGTTTTCGTATGCAAAGCGTAGCCAGTTTGGATTTGCCAACGCAGCCACTCCAACACCGATAGTCGTAAGTAAACCTACAACCATCCACAAGAAGGATCCCTTCAAACGTTGGGATACAATACTTTCAACCTGAGCAACTTGAGAATTACTAGGTCCTGTTACATTATATGGATTCATACTATCCCTCCTTATTTAATTATCACTCAATAAAGATTATCGAGCATTTGCAATGCCAGCAAACACCTTGCCACGTTCGCCATCGATAGTTACTTCTTGACCTTCAAGGAGTACGTCATGAGCGTTTTTAGCACCTAAGATTACAGGAATACCATAGGTAATGCCAGCAATAGCACTATCGGATGTATAACCATCCTCTACAGCAATAATACCGCCTGCTCTTTTTGCAACAGACATCAATTCAGGTTCCATTGTACCTACAACGAGGATATCGCCGTCTTTGAAGCTTTCATAATTGCCCTTATGATTAGCAGCAATGAATACAGTGCCTGTAACGGATTTACGCAAAATACCATTACCAGATAAGAGTACTTGGCCTGCAATATGAACGCGAATCATATTTGTAGTACCTGTCGCACCAGATGGTACGCCAGCCGTTACCACAACTAAGTCACCAGACTCAATGGCACCTGTACCAAGAGCACCTGTAATCGCTTGTTTAACCATTTCATCAGAGTTAACGATTTCATGACCTTTAATAGCCTCTACGCCCCAGCATAATTGCATGCGGCGAATTGTTTCTTCATGCGGTGTTACAGCAATAATTTTGCAAGCCGGACGATGCCGAGCAGTGCTAATTGCAGTATGACCAGATTCAGTACATGTCAAAATAGCAGCTGCCCCAAGGTTTTGAGCGATGCGCACGCTTGCTAAACATACAGCACTGGTAGTCGTCATATCCACATCTTGACGAGTACGACTTTTACTATCGTAAATAGCAGCTTGTTCTGTTACCTCAGCAATGCGTGTCATAGTCGTAACCGCCTCTACTGGATAAGCACCATTTGCTGTTTCACCAGACAACATGATCGCATCCGTACCATCTAAGATGGCATTGGCTACGTCACTTGCTTCCGCCCGTGTAGGACGTGGATTATGAATCATGGACTCTAGCATTTGGGTTGCCGTAATAACTGGTTTACCCAAGTCATTACATTTTTCGATCATCATCTTTTGAAGTACTGGAACCTCTTCGGCAGGGATTTCTACACCGAGGTCACCGCGAGCAACCATGAGGCCATCTGCTACTTCTAAGATTTCATCAATATTTTTAACGCCTTCAGCATTTTCAATTTTTGCGATAATCTTGATATCTTTTTTCTCAGACTCAAGAATGCGACGAATGGCTACAATGTCCTTACCGCGTTGCATGAAGGATGCCGCCACAAAGTCTACCCCTTGTTGACAGCCAAAGCGTAAATCTGCTTCGTCCTGTTCAGATACAGGAGGCAAGCTAAGCGCTACACCTGGTACAGCCACGCGTTTACGGTTACCAATTTCACCACTGTTTTGAACAGTAGTAATGATGTTATTTCCTTCGATGGCATCGATGTTAAGTGTTACAAGGCCATCAGCCAAGAGGATTTTATCCCCAACGGACACGTCGCCTACAAGACCTTTGTGGTTCACGGAGCTAAGCTCTTTTGTACCTTCCACATCATCGGTAGTCAATGTAAACTTTTGACCTGCTTCAAGGAATACCTTGCCCTCTTTAAATAGACCGAGACGAACCTCAGGACCTTTTGTATCGAGCAATAATGCGATTGGTTTATTAACAATCATCGCCGCATCGCGCACCATTTGCATGCGCTCTGCTTGCTCTTCATGAGATCCGTGGGAGAAATTAAAACGAGCCACGTTCATGCCCGCTCGCATCATATCTTCTAAAATACCAAATTTATCCGTTCCCGGACCTACAGTACATACGATTTTTGTACGTTTCATCTTTCCTCCTATGAAAGCAATTTCTATATTGAATCTTTCATTTCTTATTATAGTAATGCTGGTGAAAGCTATTAATTATTGCACCTCTACGGAGCCATCACCTAATATAGCTTCAATAGCCTTGATAGATTCATCACTAGGATCAAAGCACATATTCGGTGGCAAGTTAATGCGCTTCCGTTGACGGTGTAAGTATAGTGATGTTGGCACAGAGCCTACGGTGTTCGTTAACAGCCGTTTTAAGGCTTCACTATTTTCTGGCGTGTCATATTGGCTATAAATATGAATAGCCACATTCTTAGCCTGACTATAGTTTACCTTTAATGGCATAATGCGGTCTGCAATAATTTGCACACCCTTTTCATCCGCATCAACGCGGCCTTTTACCTTAACAATCATATCAACAGCAAGGAACTGTTGACTTTGACTAAAGACCTTAGGGAACGCCACAACATTGGCTGCACCAGAAAAATCTTCGATACGGAGAATGGACATAACCTCATTTCGTCTCGTCATGCGGTCCGTCTTATTTTCAATCAAGCCGCCAAATGTTATGGTTTGACCATCATATTGCTCTGGATTTTCTACAAGAGCCCCTAGTTCAAATAAGCCCTCTAACTCCTTCGCATAACCTTGCAATGGATGGCCTGTAATGTAAAAGCCGGTATACTCCTTTTCATCCTTTAATTTATCGTCTTCCGATAAATCCTCCACATTCGGTACAGGGATGAAGTCAACGGACTCTTCCATCTCTCCAAAAAGACTCATGGTGCCCATAGCGGCATCCTTTTGCTCTTTAGCACCAACGGCTTGAGCACTTTCATACATGTGCAATAATTGGTTTCGGTTTTCCTTGAAACCATCCATAGCACCACATCGAATGAGACTTTCAAGAAGTCGTTTATTAACAACCTTGTTGTCTACTCGCTTGCAGAAATCTACGATATCCGTATAGAGGCCGTGCTCATTGCGCTCACGAATCAAGCGATCAATGGCATTATCCCCTACGTTCTTGATGCCCCCAAGACCGAAGCGAATGGCATCACCTTGTACGGCAAAGCTGCGTTCAGAATAGTTAATATCTGGCCCAAGTACCTTAACATTGTGCTTCTTGCAAGAGTTAATGTAATATGTTAACTTTTGCATGTTTTGCATAAAGCTAGTCATGGTAGCAGCCATGAACTCAGGGAAATAGTGGGCCTTCAAATACGCCGTTTGGTATGCGATGTACGCATAAGCCGCACTATGTGATTTATTAAAGCCATAGCCAGCAAAGTATACGAGTAAGTCGAATACTTCGTTTGCGATGGACTCTTCTATACCATTATTTATGGAACCTTGAATAAAAGACTCGCGCTGCGCCTTTAGAACAGATTCCTTTTTCTTACCCATGGCGCGGCGCATCAAGTCCGCTTGACCAAGGGAGAACCCGCCCATGGCGGATGCAATCTGCATAACCTGTTCTTGGTACAAGATTACCCCAAAGGTATCTTTCAAAATCGGTTCCAAGATAGGATGTAAATAGGTAACCTCTTTTTTACCGTGACGACGGTCGATAAAGTCCGCCACCATACCTGAGCCTAGTGGGCCTGGACGGTACAAGGCTACCAATGGAATTAAGTCTTCAAAATGTTCAGGCTTAAGGTCCATAACGAGCTTGGTGATACCTTCCGATTCGAGCTGGAATACACCAGAGGTGTCGCCTTTTGTGAGGATATCACAAGCCGCCTTATCATCGAGTGGTATTGCATCTAAATCGAGGTCAATACTGCGGTTCGCCTTGATGAGCTTTAAGGCATCCCCCATAACTGTCAAGGTACGAAGACCCAAAAAGTCCATCTTTAAGAGACCTAATTCCTCGATGTTATCCTTGTCGTACTGTGTTACAAAGCCTTCATCGTTAGCATTTTGTACCGGTACGTGGTCATCGAGAGGGTCCGCAGAAATTACGACGCCCGCCGCATGAGTGGACGAATTGCGCGCTATGCCTTCTAGCTTTTTACCAAAATCGAATAACTCTTTAACATTTGGATCAGCTTCGTATAAAGCTTTTAACTCTTTGCCTTGCAAAGCCTTATCTAAGGTAATCCCTAGTTCGTTGGGAATCATCTTAGCAATGCGGTTCACTTCCGCCAGTGGTAAGTCTAGCACACGACCTACGTCTCGAATTACGGCACGCGCTGCCTCAGTACCAAAGGTAATAATCTGAGATACGCGCTCCTGTCCGTATTTTCGCGTTACATATTCGATAGCTTTACCACGCTTTTCATAGCAGAAGTCAATATCGATATCGGGCATGCTTACCCGCTCTGGATTTAAGAACCGTTCAAAGAGCAAATCGTATTTTAATGGATCAAGGCCTGTAATGCCAAGTAGATAGGCTACTACAGAACCGGCCGCCGAACCACGACCAGGGCCTACTAAAATATCATGTTCACGGGCATAGCGTACATAGTCCCATACGATGAGGAAATAGTCCTCAAAGCCCATCGTACCGATAACGTCTAACTCGTAATCGAGACGTTTTTGCAATTCTTCAGACGTTTCACCATAAAGGCGTGAGATTTCTCGTTCACAAACCTTACGTAAATAGGTCTTAGACGTTTCCCCTTCTGGCACATCAAAGTGTGGCAAGTGATGTTCGTCGAAATTGAATTCTACGTTACAGCGGTCTGCAATTTTTAAGGTATTTTCAATGGCCCCAGGGATATGTGAGAAGAGCTGCGCCATCTCATCCCCAGATTTTAGATAGAACTCATCATTAGGGAACTTTAAGCGGTCTACCTCAGCACGACGACGGCCTGTAGAAATACATACCTTTATATCTTGCGCGTCTGCATCCTCTTTTAAGACATAGTGGAAGTCATTAGACGCTACGATGCCAAGGCCGTATTCCTTGCTGAGCTTAATGAGCTCCTCTTGGGCCTTTGCCTCCTCTGGGAGGCCATGATTTTGGATTTCTAAGAAGAAATTATCTTTCCCGTAGGTCTCGATATACCACTCAATAGAGCGTCTAGCGGCGTCCATATTATCTTGCAAAATATACTGAGGAATTTCCCCTTGAATGCAGGCACTGAGGGCGATTATGCCCTTGCTGTACTGACGCAATAAATCGCGATCTGCACGGGGACGATATAACATACCTTCCGTCGATGCTTTAGACACGATTTTTACGAGATTACGATACCCTTCCATTGTCTCCGCCAACAAGATAAGATGTTTTAGTCTTTCACGGCTGCGACCTTCGGGGCGATCAAATCGGCTGTTTTCCGTTACATATACTTCACAACCGATAATAGGCTTAACACCTTGGGCCACACATTCTTTGTAGAAATAAATGGCTGCGTACATATTGCCGTGATCCGTAATGGCAAGAGCTGGCTGATTTAACTCCTTCGCACGACGTACCATGTCAGGCAAACGACTGATACCGTCTAGCAAACTAAACTCTGTATGACTATGTAAATGTACAAATGGCTGCATGGTACACCTCCTTTAAGGGCGATGAGCAAAATACACGTTCAATGACTTCTTACGAGCCTTCCAATCTGGCAAAAACTGTGCCACTAGATTGTGAAAGTTCTTGGAATGGTCTAAATATTTAAAATGAGCAAACTCATGAATCATAACGTACTCAATATACGCCTGTGGTCCCTCTAATAGGCGCGTGTTCATCTTGATGAGCTGCTTTGCTGGCGTACAAGAACCCCAACGACTCTTCATACTCTGCTGTTTTATAGTTGGCATAGGTACATCAATACCTTGCTTGTGAAAGCGCTGATACACAACCTTTGCCCAATGGACAAAGACCTTCTCCCCTAAATTACGCCAATAACTTTGCATTAATTTATGCTTTGCTTCATAAGTCGTACCACGAGGTACCACCATGGTAAGGATGGCTTTTCCGTCAAAGCCGATGTGAGGCTTTCCATCCTGCTCAACTAGACGCAACGTAACAGGAATACCGAGGATTGATAAGCTTTCACCATTTACATACTGCAACGCATCGACGCGCTTGGCATTCAATGCATCAATCTTGTAACGAGCCCGCTCAATGAAGGGCATATTCTCGATGACAAACTTGTCCACCCTATAATCCGGCACATAGGCATTCGCCGACACATGGATCACACCATCCTTTGTAATGCGCATGTTCATGTTCTTCACACGCTTGATGGTTAACTCATATTCAATTCTGTCGCCATTATAGGTAATAGACCTAGTTGTTGAAGTATTCATACCTTTTATTTTATCATAAAACACTCATAAAATCGTAAAAATCTGGTGATTTTGATAGAATTACTTAGATTTTAAGTAATAATGATTTTTATTAGTTTTCAATATAAAAATGACACCTATACCAAGCTCTTGTGGGTGGTATAGGTGTCATTAAAATAATCTGTAACATCAAATTATTGATTAGTATAGAAAAGTCTTAATAAATACATCATAAGATTATCTTACGATGCATCCAAATCGCAAAAATATTAAACATATTATTTTACTTTAACAATAATAGAACGATTAGGATATCTCATCTTCTTATCTTTCAACCTATTATAAATATTCTGTTCCTCAGAAGTTAGGTCTGCCTTACTAGATAGAATATGTATGTGAATTGGTTTCTGTTCTTTTTCTAGCTCTTTTTTCTCTATCAAATAGTTGTTTAAAGTATATTTTTTATAATTTTCATCGGTTTCCTCATCAAATAAATAGTATATTTGATCTAAATTTAAATCAATTTTTAGAAAACCTGTTTTTCCATAACTATATAGATAGTTTAATTGTGATTCGTAAGAGTATCCATTATATTCTAATGTGGATCCAGTTTTATTATCCAATATATAATTTTCACCCTTGGAATATCCCAAAAAATAACGAGGTTCATATATATATGAATTAGATTCACCAATATAAATTATTGAACCTACTACTAAAAGAACAATACCTATAAAAATACCTAATATATATTTCATTTCACTATGCACTCACTTTAGATCAAATAATAGTATCAATTTGAATCCCATATTTAAAAGGTTTGATAATTCCGGCTCTCTGCTCTAAATATGCAATATTAGCCGCAGCAATTAATGCATTCTCCTTAGATGCACCTTTCACTATAGACCACAACTTATTTATATACTCAGTAGAAAGCTCTGCCGGAGGAATAGGTCCGATTTTATTATCGTAATCAGGAATCCATTCAAAATTATATATATCTTTTGCTTGCCCATAATTAATTTCTTTTTTGTAATATTAAAGTCACTTTATTAGAGCCTCGTTCTTTAAACAGTTCGAGATAAATATTAGTATCATAATCACGACCAACAATACGATTCTTGTTAATTTCATTCCAGACTATATTTTGTTTTGAAAGTATCTCTTTAACATCGTCAATTGTAATAGAGTCATATGTAATTTCAAGATTATTATTTTGATAGGCTCGACCAGATGCATAGTATTCTTCACTTACTTTTTTAAAAGATATATCCTCTAATTTTTGCTCGTATAATTGAAGGCTTTGCATTTGCTCTGGCCTTTTAATATACGCATGTAAAGAAACAAGTCCAATTAGTAGGAATCCAAATAAGGCAAAACCGACATAAAACTTGACTGTAAATGGCAAACTACTCAATTTAAAACAACTTTTATTCATATTCCACCACTAATCTTAATTTTCATTATTAATAACTTTAACGCTAATTAAATATTACCAACTACAGATTCCAAGAAAGATTAAAAGAATACTCTGTCCTACAGACACAGCAATTCGACCTATACCTATAATACTAAGTCCATATCTTTTCCCCTCTTGGCACATAAAATATTCATTCAGATTTTGCTTTAGTGCAAACATTTCTCCCCAAAGAAGGCCCGCGAGTATTAATGAAAAAATCGAAAAACTATGTAAAATCCTCCCCCCAAAAATAACCATTAATTCAAGCATCAACAATTGACCTAATTGTATCATCGTAAGAAGAAGACTTTTCTTAGTATTTGCTCCTGCAATAGTTATTGCATTATTCCGTATAATATATATTGCATACATACCAAGTAAAATACTACATAAGATGCGCCCAGCATTCATAATTTCTCCTCACTAATCTTTTTTCGATATTTAGATTCCCTCTACTATATTTTATTTGTCTAACTTATTTAAAGAGCAAAGAAAAAGCTAAAACAAAACTAGCAACAACATATAAGATACCCGCATCTACAATATTACCTATAATATAAAGAATTACTCCTATTACTAACAAAACTATTCCAAAATTCATTTTATCTATCTTTCTCTAATTTAACGATTATAGAATTTGTGTTTATATCACGAAAAATTTCAACCCAAATATTATCATCTACATCATATCCTATAAAGTGACTCTTATTTACTTCACGCCAGTTTATCTTTTCTTCTGCAAGTATATTCTTCACTGATTCCAACGTAATGCTTTTATATGTCTTTTTAAAAACATAAATTTGTCCGTTTTTACCTGTAGCAAAATGCTCTTCACTTACTTTATGCACAGATATACTTGCTAGTTTTTGTTCATATACTAGTAGTTTTTGTATTTGCTCCGGCCTTTTAATATACGCATGTAAAGTAACAAATCCCATTATGAAGAGTCCCAACAATATAAAACCAATATAAAATTTAACCCTAAAAGGTGTTCGATCTAATATAGATTTTACACCGCTCCATACTTTCATAATGTCTCCTATACTATCAATTAATATTCATTTCACTTCTATATTTCAATTATATATTAAACCAACTTATATCACCAACGGATATTTTAATATTGTTATCTTTTATTTATTTTTATATTCAGCCTTAACAAATAATGCCAAAGTGTTAGCACGGGCATTTATACTATAGTAATACAAAAGCACCATCTACCTAGGTCCGACTTATGTGTCGTTTCCTATTAAGATAGATGGTGCTTTTAAATCACTCTAATTCAGTTGTTCAAATAAACATGTTCCATTCACATACAAGGTAGTATCTTAAACTACTTTATATTTCGTCGTGCCGCTAAGCTACCAGCGCTGTTAGCTAGGCCCGCCCGATTGATATGTGGGTTCCCATGTTTGTACGTTTTTGGCTTGCTACTTTTATCTTCTACTTTTGATTTCTCAAATTTAGTAAATAGATTGTCTAGCTCGCGCAAGAGCGCACGTTTTTGTGAGTCTTTCAACTCGAATACGTCCCCTTTATAGGCGATGTATTTATTCTTTAATACTGGACTGAGATCATAGATGGGCTCGTGTTGTTCTCCATTTACATCTAACAGCTCATCCAAGGTCAATCCATAATAGCGAGACAGGGCACAGAGTGTATCTAAATCTGGTTCGCGATACCCTGTTTCGTAATTTGAAAGCGCCGCATTACTGATACCTACGGCCTTTGCTACTTCGATTTGGCTTTTGCCCATGCGCACGCGAGCACGCTTTAAGTTCTTATAAAACTGCATGTTCATCACCTACATCGATACATAAACAACTACAAACTATATATTTTATAATAATGTATCACTAATTTTTATAGTAGTGTATCACTGATTTTTTTGAAAGCTTCATCAGCTACGGCTAATGTGCGTTCGATTTCACTGCTCTTGTGGCAGATAGATACGAAGTTACTTTCATAAGGGCTTGGTGCATAGTAAATACCATGGCTCAAGTTATGGTGGAAGAACATTTTAAATTGTTCTTCATTGCACGCTGCTGCATCATCAAAATTCTTAACTGGTTTATCAGTGAAGAAGATGGTGAACATGGAGCCTACACGTTGTACTACAACAGGCACATTGTATTGGGCTGCCAAACGTTCAAAGCCTTCACAAAGGGCGATAGTTGCGTCTTCTACTTGTTTAAAGATAGTTGGATCTCGTTGCAAAATGGAAAGCGTTGCAAGACCAGAAGTAACGGCAATAGGGTTACCGCTCAATGTACCAGCTTGATAAATAGGACCAGCTGGTGCAATTTGATTCATAATCTCACGGGAGCCACCAAATACAGCAAGTGGCATGCCACCGCCAACGATTTTACCAAGGCATGTAAGGTCAGGTTTAATATTGTAACGTTTTTGTGCACCACCACTACTAGCGCGGAAGCCACACATTACTTCGTCAAAGATTAATAATGCGCCATGAGCCTTAGTTACTTCTCGCAAGGTTTCAAGGAAGCCTGGTTCTGGAGGCACACAGCCCATGTTACCTGCTACAGGTTCTACGATGATAGCCGCAATAGTATCGCCGATTTCGTCGAATAATTTGCGAACTGCATCAGAGTCATTGTACGGCAATGTTATGGTATTTTCTGCTACACCTTGAGGTACACCAGGGCTATCTGGCACGCCAAAGGTAGCAAGGCCAGAGCCAGCTTTCACCAAAAGTGCATCACTATGACCATGGTAACAACCAACGAATTTTACGATGCGATCGCGACCAGTATAGCCACGAGCTACGCGCAACGCACTCATAGTCGCCTCTGTACCGGAGTTAACGAGTCGGATAACCTCCATAGATGGCATGAAGGCTTGCACCTTTTTAGCCAATTCTGTTTCTAGTAGTGTAGGCGCACCATAACTAGTGCCGCGAGGAATCGCCTCTTGCAGGCTTGCGATAACCTCAGGGTTCGCATGGCCCAAAATCATAGGGCCCCAACTTAACACATAGTCGATGTATTCGTTGTTGTCGATATCATAAATACGGCTACCGCTAGCGCTGCTGATAAACGGAGGGTTAGAACCTACGCTGCGGTAGGAACGAACAGGACTGTTTACGCCACCTGGCATATAACGTTTAGCCTCTTCAAAGGCTTTTTCAGATTTACCGAGTTGGAACATGGTTTCTCCTTACTTTTGTAACCATTTAGCAATATCTATAGCATGGTACGTAATGATGATTTTAGCACCGGCGCGCTTCATAGAAAGCATTGTTTCCATAACGAGGCGTTCTTCGTCGATAAGACCAGCTGCAGCAGCGGATTTAACCATCGCATATTCGCCAGATACATTGTATACCGCTACAGGCAATTCATAGCGGTCACGTGTTTCACGAACGATATCCAAGTAGGACAAGGCTGGTTTAATCATGATAATATCAGCACCTTCAGCGATATCCAGCTCGATTTCTCTGAAAGCTTCCAAGCGATTAGCTGGGTCCATTTGATAGGACTTGCGATCACCAAATTTAGGAGCCGAGTTAACAGCACCACGGAATGGACCATAGTAAGCGGATGCGTATTTTGCAGCATAGCTCATAATAGATACATTAGTATAACCTGCCGCATCAAGGGCTTCACGGATAGCACCTACACGGCCATCCATCATATCGGATGGAGCCACCATATGGGCACCTGCTTCCGCTTGGCTTACCGCTACTTTACAAAGCAATGGCAATGTTTCATCATTTAAGATTTCATGGTCATCAATCATGCCACAATGGCCTGTTGTTGTATATTGACACAAGCAAACATCAGCTACCACCAATAGGTTTGGCACAGCTGCACGGATGGCTTTGATAGCTTGTTGTACAGGTTGGGACATATCCCATGCAGAGGAACCTTGTTCATCTTTATATGTAGGAATACCGAAGATTTCTACGCCAAGAATACCAAGATCATATACCTCTTGAGCCATTTTTACAGCTTCATCAACGGATAAGTGGTATTGGCCTGGCAACGTATCGATTTCTTTTTTGATACCTTCACCAGGAACGATAAATAATGGATAAATTAAATCAGTTACGTCGAGTGTCGTTTCCCGTACCAAATCACGCATTTCTGGATTGATACGCAAGCGGCGAGGACGGTATGTTAAATCGTACATGTAATCCTCCTATAGGCCCTATAGGGCTCATTAAAATCTTAGAAGCTAGCTCCTATGAGATATTGTTATTCCATAAACAGAAACAACTATATGCTATCCTTATTAAGCCTTAGCATCATTTATGATAGCGTTAACTAAGCCATCAGTTGTATATACATCGCTGATGACAGCAGGTTTAAGACCTGCACTCATAGCTGTAGCAGCTGTGATAGGTCCGATGCAAGCAATCTTAGTATTACCTAATAGTTTCAATGCATCATCGCCCAATAATTGAATTGTATTGGTTACTGTAGAGGAACTTGTAAACGTAATGTAGTCTACAGTACCTGCAGTTAATGCATTGATTAATGCTTCTTGTTGAGATGTATCTTGTGTCGTTTCATATAAACGCAAAATATCTACATCTATATCATGATGACGCAAAGAGCGTGGAATTACGTCGCGCGCTACTTTTGGTTGGATGAGCAATACGGAGTCCCCTGCTTTGATCTCTTCTTCAAGAGCCTTTACAGCAGATTCAGCTTTATAGTCTACAGGAATAATATCTGGAACAATGCCGTATTTTTGAAGTTCACGAGCTGTAGCACAGCCAATAGCTGCCACTTTAGAATTACCTAATGCACGTGTATCCTTGCCCTCTTTATAGAGAGCATCAAAGAAGTAACGAACCCCTTCACCAGATGTGAATACGATGCATTGGTATTGTTTTGTATTATTGATGATACGACGATCTTCATCAAACAACTCCAATGGAGATGTTTTAATCGCTGCCGCTTCTACTACATTAGCACCTTGAGCTGCTAATTTTTCGCGGAATGCACTAGCTTGGGAGCGAGCCCGTGTAACTACAATAGTTTTACCGAATAACGGTTTATTATCGAACCATTGTAATTTTTCACGAAGGTTAACTACATCGCCTACTACGATGATAGCTGGCGCTTTTAGTTGTGCCTTTTCTACGTCTTCTACTACATGTTCAAGGGTAGATACGAGAACTTCTTGAATCGTTTTTGTACCCCAACGAACAAGCGCTACTGGTGTAGAAGCTGGACGTCCATGAGCCATCAATTTTTCTGCAATAGTAGGCAAGTTGCCAACACCCATTACAAAGCAAAGTGTATCTACCGCTGTAGCAAGGCCTTCCCAATGAATGCCAGATACGGCTTTAGTTGGGTCCTCATGACCGGTTACAACCGCAAAGGATGTAGCCATAGCGCGTTGTGTTACAGGAATACCTGCATAAGCAGGGGCTGCAATTGGAGATGTTACGCCTGGTACGAATTCAAATGGTACACCAGCTTCCCCAAGGGCCATCGCCTCTTCACCACCGCGACCGAACACGAGTGGATCACCGCCTTTTAAGCGCGCTACGATTTTTCCTTCTTTACCTTTTTGAACTAATAACTCGTTGATTTCCCATTGGTGCATTGTGTGATCTTTACATTGTTTACCAGCGTAAATCAATTCTGCATCTGGGCGTGCCCATTCGAGTAAATGAGCATCTGCTAAATAGTCATATACAATTACATCTGCTTTTTCAATGCATTCGCGACCTTTTACAGTAATGAGTTTAACATCGCCAGGGCCTGCACCGATTAGATATACCATACCTGTCATTTTATGATTCCTTCCTCTATGAGAGCATCCACAATATGTTTGCCACCTTCTTCATATAAGGCTTTTGCAAGGTTTTTACCAAGAATTTCAGCTTTTTTTGCTGGGCCAGAAATTTCTCCTTCGTATACCGTTTTACCGTCGAGGGAAGCAATCATGGCCTTTAATGTCAATTGACCTTTATGGATAGTACCATGTACCCCCATCGGCACTTGGCAACCACCATTTAACTGACGCAAGAAACTACGTTCCCCTTCAACGGCATAGCGTGTAGCTTCGTCGTTAATAGGAGCTAGCATTTCAAGCATTTCCGTATCGTCAGCACGGCACTCGATAGCGAGAGCACCTTGACCAACGGCAGGAATCATTTCATCAGCTTTAAAGACTTGGGTAATTTGATCATCTAAGCCTAACCGTTTTAAACCTGCTTGTGCCAAGATAACACCATCTAATTTTTCTGTTTCAATCTTGCTCAAGCGAGTTTGTACATTGCCACGGATAACCTCCACCTTAAGGTCTGGTCGCACATGCAATAATTGGGCTTGACGGCGCAAGCTACTTGTACCGACGCGAGCACCTTCAGGCAATTTATCTAATGTTCTATACACAGGGCTCACAAGTGCATCGTAAGGAACTTCACGGGCGGAAATAGCGCCTAAAGTAAGACCTTCTGGCAACTCTGTAGGCATATCTTTCAAGCTATGTACGGCGATATCAATGTCGCCTTTATGCATGGCCTCTTCTAGCTCAGCGGTAAATAAACCTTTACCACCAACTTGAGCCAGTGGTTTCTCTAGGATACGGTCACCCTTTGTATTAAAGTGAACTAGCTCTACCGTAATATTGGGGTACAGACGTTGTAATTCTGCACTAATATGT